>JANNQY010000169.1:0-2214 GCA_031400995.1 Lysobacteraceae bacterium | reverse complement strand
CAGTTGCAGGACGCCCGCGACACACTCGGCAAGAACTGCAAGAACTGCAAAGGTAGCGGCAGCGACGACGAGGACGACGCCGAGCGGTTGAGCCGCGAGAAGGGCGAGCCGAGCCACGGCTCCAAGGGCATGCGGGCCGATCAACGGACCCAGCAGGTCGGCAAAGGGTTTTTCCCAGTCGGGGTCAAAGCGCTGCGCGAGCTGCTGCAGGGTGCGGGCCAGTTCGGCGTCGCCGTTGATGCGCAGCTTGCCCACCGGCGCGGCGCCGGAACTGCGGAAAAACGGCAGCTGCGAAAGCGCGCCCGAGAGCGTGGCACGGATGCCCAGGTCGGGTTCGTCGGTGGGCGGGCCGACCTTGAGGCGGCCGGCATCCACGGTGATGTCCATCGCCACCGGCGGGGCTTCCAGCGCCAGACCAATGCGGCGGCCGTCGAGGCGCGCGAGTGCGTGCGTGGTGTCGGGGTCCAGCGCCACGAGGCGGTTCAAGGCCTGCTCCAGCGCGCGGCCGGCCAAGGGCTTGAGGCTGTCGAACGGAGAGGCAGCGCGGTCGGTCATGCGGCCATTCTAGCGGCCCGGCGTGAAGACCGGGCGTGGCTCAGCGGCGGCCCTGCCACCACGCGGCGAGGCGCTGCAGGCCGTCGGCGGTGGACACGCGCGGCACGTAGCCGAAGTCGCGCTGGGCGGCGGAGATGTCGTACCAGTGCGGGGTGGACAGCTGTTCGGCCAGGAAGCGCGTCATCGGCGGCTCGCCGGGGCGGCGCAGCAGCGGCCACGCCAGCTCCAGCGCGGCGCCGGCAGCGTAGGCCACGGCGTAGGGAATGCTGGCGGTGACGGGCGGTTCGCCGGCGGCGGCCAGCAGGTCGTTCACGATCTGATGTATGGGCCGCGGTTCGCCATTGGAAATGAAGTAGGGCTTGCCGGCGCAGGCGGCGCCGGGTGCCAGCGCCGCGAACGCGTCCAGGTGTGCCTGCACGGCGTTATCCAGGTAGGTGGTGTCCATGCGGTTGTGGCCGCCGTCGATGAAGCGCAGGCGGCCGGCGCGCGCGCGCTCCACCAGGCGCGGCAGCAGCTGGGTGTCGCCCGGGCCCCAGATCAGGCGCGGACGCAGGGCCACGGTGGCCAGGGCGGCGTCGTTGGCGGCCAGCACTTCGCGTTCGGCGATCAGTTTGGTGGCGGGATAGGGCGCCTTGAAGTCGCGGCCATAGGGCGTGTTCGCTTCGTTGCCGCCTTCCACCGGCGTGCGCCCGCTGTGGGTGACGCTGGGCGTGGACGTGTACACCAGCCGCGCGATGCCGTGCGCGCGCATCGCCGCCAGCACGCTGCGCGTGCCGGTCACGTTGGCCGCGAAATAACTCGCATGGCTGCCCCAGGCGCCCGCCTTGGCGGCGTTGTGGAACACCGCCTCCTGCCCCGCGCACGCCGCCAGCACCGCCGGCGCATCGGCCAGGTCACCCAGCACCTGGCGCACCCCCAGTGCCGCCAGCGCCTCGGAGTGCCCGCGCTGGAAGCTCGTGACCTCATGCCCGCGCGCCAATAGCCCCCGGCACAGGCCCATGCCCAAGAACCCCGCCCCACCCGTCACCAGCACTTTCATGCGCGCTCTCCGGCCCACGCGGCGAGTTTTTCGCGGGTGATCTTGGCGTTGTGGCGGATGTCCACCGGGAAGCCGGGATGCACCAACCAGGTCTGGATGCGGGCGGTGTGGACGTAGCCCAGGGCGTGGCGCTGCAGTTCGGTGATCACCCGCGCGTGCTCGCTGCGCGCCAGGCCTTTTCGCATCTCCACGCACAGTACCGGCCGCTGATGGCCGGGTTCGCCCACGCCCACCAGCGCGGTGCGCGCCACGTCTGGGTGGGTGTTGAACACCGGCTCCACCTGCTCGGTGTAGAGGTTGCCTTCGGCGGTGCGCACGCGGTGGCTCTTGCGGCCGCAGAACCACAGCCGGCCCTGTGCGTCGAAGCGGCCCAGGTCGCCCATGCGGTGCACGATGCGCTGGCTGCCGTCGGGCAGGGCTTCGCGAATCTTCGCCAGCGCAGTGGCCTGCGGGCGGTTGAAGTATTCGTCGGTGGTGGTGGGCCCGGCTACGGTGATTTCGCCGATGGCCTCGCTGCCCAGCACCTGCGCCTGCGACCACTCGGGAATGGCGGCGTCGGTGATGGCGATGATGCGCACGTCGTTCGGCGGCACCGGCCGTCCCACGCAGGTGCCGGCGCC
>JANNQY010000168.1:0-10578 GCA_031400995.1 Lysobacteraceae bacterium | reverse complement strand
CTCAGGCAGCTCCACGCTGACATCGACGTTGCTCGAACATGGCCTTGTGGACGAAGTGGTTCTTATCGTCTCGCCGCTGCTGTTGGGCACTGGAAAGCGCTTTTTTGCGCAGGGAACTCCGGCGTGCGCGTTTGAACTTCTCAGCACCCTGGCAACGCCGTCAGGGGCCATCCTAAGTACGTACAAGGTGGCGGGGCTTCTGAGGCCGGGATGATTTCTTTCTGCCGCAGCCGCTCGCCAGTGGCCGGATGCACGTTACTTAGCTTGGAGGCACGGTTCCAACAGCGCCCTTTCCGCGGTAGAGTTTGAATCGAGGCATTCTGAACGCGGCCGCGGGGCGTCAGGACTTGTCACCGATCCAGACTGTCACGGCAGATGGCGATAGTATTCGCCGAGCTACGCGCCGCGAGGCGCAGTCGTTTGCATCCAGCGCGCGGGATCCAGCGCGTACGGGCAGGACAAATCAACATCGCATCCACTTCAGGGGATCGAATCGGTGGCTACTAAACCCAACATCTTGATGTTCCATGTCGACAATGTGAGTGTCGGCGACTTCGGTTGTTATGGCGGTGCCTATCCACTGGGTGCGGCGACCCCGAACATCGATCGTTTCGCAAGCGAGAGCTTGAAGCTGACCAACTACAACGTCGAGGCACAGTGCACCCCCAGTCGATCCGCTCTGATGACCGGAAGGCACCCGGTTAGGACCGGCTGCATTACAGCGCTCCCGGGCGCGGGCTTAGTGGCATGGGAGGTGACGATAGCCGACAAATTGAAGGAGCTTGGCTACCGCAACGCGTGCTACGGGAAGTGGCACTGCGGCGAAGACCCGGGCAGGCTCCCGACGGACAAAGGCTTTGACTATTGGTACGGCCCACCCTCTACCTGGGATGTCGCGCTGTGGCCTGAGGACAAGTGGTTCAAGAAAGAAGGCTTTGAACCCGAGTTCATCCTGGAGTCAAGCGGCAAGGGCCATCTGCGGAACGTGAAGGTTCTGGATGCGGAAGTTCGGCGCAACATCGACCTCGATTTCATGGAAAAGGCCGGGCGCTGGATGGAGGATGCGGCGGCTGACCACCAGCCCTTCTTTATCTACTTCAATCATTCCAACGTGCATTTCCCGGTATTGCCGAGAGCGGAGTACCAAGACTCATCGAATGGCGGCGCCGTCGCGGACTGCATCCAGATGCTCGACGGTGACTTCAAGGTGTTGCTTGACAAGCTTGATTCGCTTGGTCTTCGCGAAAACACGATAGTGATCTTTGCCGGTGACAACGGCCGGGATAGCTCGTTCCATGCGCCAGGCAATCGCGGTGCCGCAGGCCCCTGGCGCGGGGGGTATTTTTCAACCTATGAAGGCAACAACCGGACTGCAGGCATTATCCGCTGGCCCGGCAAGGTTGAGCCCCGGACATCGGACGAAATGATGCACATCACCGACTGGCTGCCGACCTTACTCAACCTGATCGGTCATCCTGCGCATGTGCCCGTCGATCGAGTGATTGACGGCATCGACCAGTCAGCCTTCGTCACCGGCCAGCAGGAGCATTCGAATCGGGATTACTTCCCCATGTTCTTCGACCACCTGCATGTCGGAATGCGCTACAAGAATTTCAAGGTTCTGACCCACAAGATCGAGGATGGAGCAGCGGCGATCCAACAACTTGCAATACCGCACTGCTACAACCTGACGGTGAATCCGGACGAAGACACGCCGTACAACTACGAATCCATGCACTCCTGGGTTCTTTACAAGGTGTTTGGACCCAAGACCAAGGCGCTGCATGAATCCTTGAAGAAGGACAGCGTGCCGTTTGGAGCGCCGCTGGACTTCAATCCATATGACAAATGAGGCGCGGCAAACCGCGATAATTTTTGACGGTGCACACTGCACGGTGGTTGGCGGCTCCCACGCGGGCACATCCGGCACGGTAGCGGACATCAAGACCAGCAAAACCGGCCACATCACGGTTACCGTTGTGCAGAAGGACGGTGCACGCTTCAAGACGCTTGCCAAGAATGTCCTCGTCAGAAGCAAAGCATGAATGCGATGCAGCCTGGCTCCCCACTCAGCATCAACTTACCAGGGCAGGAGTTGGCGAACCTAACCAGACACGTGAGTCGGAAACGACCCATGAAGACAACGGAGTAAAAGCCACCATGCGATTGATTACCTCGTTTCTCGCCGCGCTCCCCATCGTGCTTGCGGCATCGGGATGCCAGGCGCCGGTCCCGGCGGTTGAAATAGTCCCGGCCGACGCTCTGTACGTTGGCGGCAACATCGCCACGATGAATGACGCGCAGCCCGAGGCTGAGGCCCTGGCGGTCAAGGATGGAAAAATCCTGGCGGTGGGTAGCCGGGCGGACCTTGAGAAGGCGCACCGCGGCGCGGCGACCCGCACGATTGACCTGGCCGGCAAGACGCTGATGCCCGGCTTCATCGACGGCCATGCCCACGCCCAGCAGTTCGGCATGCAGGCCGTGGGCGCCAACCTGCTGGCGCCGCCGGATGGCGGCATCAATACGATGGACGACGTAGTCGCCGCACTCACGGCGTTCGGCGCCGGCCCGGACGTTGGTCTCACCGGCTGGATCTTCGGCATGGGTTACGACGACTCCCTGCTCGGCCGCCACCCCACGCGCGAAGACCTGGACAAGGTCTCAACCACGGTCCCGGTGATGGCCACGCACATCTCGGGCCATTTCGCGGCGGTGAACACCCTGGGCCTGGAGCTGATCGGCTACGACGCCAGCACCCCCAATCCCGTAGGTGGCGTCATCCGCCGCGAGGCCGACGGCAAGACCCCGAACGGCGTGCTGGAAGAGCTGGCCGCCATGCCCTACATGGTGAAATTCCTCGCCCCCACCACCCAGGAAGGCAAGGACAATTACCTTCGTCGCGGCATGGAGATGGCCAAGAGCTACGGCTACACCACCGCCAACGAGGGCCGGATGTTCGGCACCCAGCATGCCGACATGGAGAGCGCCGCCCAGCGCGGGCTGGTGGATATCGATTTCACTGGCTGGATGGATTACAGCACCCGCGCCGAGCTCGACCGTGGCTTCGCCACCTCCTACACCAACCACTATCGCCTGGCAGGCCTGAAGATCACGCTGGACGGCTCGCCCCAGGGCCGCACCGCCTGGCGCACCATCCCTTACTTGCTGCCGCCGGATGGCCAGGAGCAGGGCTACCTCGGCTACCCCGCCATACCGGACACCGCGCAGGTTCAGGCTTACCTGGACGAAGCCTTCACCAAAGGCTGGCCGGTGAAGGTGCATGCCAACGGCGATGCGGCCATCGACCAGCTGTTCGAGGCGCTCCGGCCCGTAGTGGCCAAGCACGGCGTCCGGCCCGGCCAGGTGATCCTGATCCACGGCCAGTACATCCGGCCCGACCAGGTGCAGGAACTCAAGCCGCTGGGCATCTTCCCGTCGATGTTCCCGATGCACGCCTTTTACTGGGGCGACTGGCACAAGCAGATCATCGGGCCGGAACTGGGCGCCGGCATTTCGCCGATGCGTTCGATCCTGGACACGGGCCTGCACGCCACCAGCCACACCGACGCGCCGGTGGCGCTGCCCAACCTGATGCAAGTGGTGTGGGCCACGGTGAACCGCACCTCGCGCTCCGGTGAGGTCATCGGCCCCGACGAGCGCGTCACGCCCACCGAGGCCATGAAGATGATCACGCTGTGGGGTGCAGAGCAATTTGGCGAACAGGCGAGCAAGGGCTCGCTGGAGCCCGGGAAGCTGGCCGACATGGTGGTGCTCTCGGACAATCCGATCACCATCGATCCGGCGAAGCTCAACACCATCGTGGTCCTTGAAACCATCAAGGACGGCAAGACCGTCTACCGCCGCGAACCCTGAGTCGCCCGACGTGCCCGACGCCAAGACCCAGCCCAGCGCCGCAAGCGTAGACGCCTACCTGGCGGCCAGGGCCACTGACGCACAGCAGGCCGATTGCCGTGAGCTAGTCGGTCTGATGGCGCGGGTGACGCAAGCCCCCGCGACGATGTGGGGGCCGAGCATCGTCGGCTTCGGCAGCTACCGCTATCGCTATGAAAGCGGCCGCACCGGTGAGTCCTGCCTCACCGGCTTTGCAGTGCGCGGCAAGGAGCTGGTGGTTTACATAGTTGCCGAAGATGCCGGGCAGCAAGCGCTGTTGTCGCGCCTCGGGAAGCACAAGATGGGCAAGGCCTGCCTTTACTTCAAGCGGCTCGCCGACCTGGATGCGGCGGTGCTTGAGTCGCTTGTGGTTGCTTCCGTGGCAGAGACGATGCGTCGCCACATTGCCTTGGCGGACGAACGAGGAGCTTGCCCATGACCATGCCGCGACATTCGCTAACGCACCTGGCCCTGCTGGTGCTCTTGGCGGCCGTCCCGCTGCAGGCACAAGGCCAGGGCGCGCCACCAGCGCCCTGCACCTCGGCCGCGCACCGCCAGTTCGACTTCTGGCTGGGCGAATGGGAGGTGTTCGGCGCCGACGGCAAGCTCGTGGGCTCGAACACCATCGCGAGCGTCTACGGCGGCTGCGTACTGCACGAGCAGTACGCCACGCCCCGCGGCTACAGCGGCGCCAGCTTCAACATCTACGACGCCGGCCGCGGCCGGTGGCACCAGAGCTGGGTGGACAACACCGGTGCGCTGCTGCAGCTTGACGGCGGCCTGGTGGAAGGGCGGATGGTGCTGGAGGGCACCGCGCCCGGCGCCGACGGCAGCACCGTGCGACACCGGATCACCTGGACCCCGAACCCCGACGGCAGCGTTCGCCAGCTCTGGGAATCCACCAGCGCCTCGGGCGAGTGGACGGTCGCGTTCGACGGCAAGTACGTGCGCAAGCCCGAAAGGCCGTGAGGCATCCAAGGCGCCTCCATCCGGGCCAAACTGGGCGTCCACCCGCCGGCGACGCTGGTTCGCCGGCCACAGCGCAGCGCCAGGGAGTTCGAATGCACGGGTCGGTCTTGGGCTTTTGGTTCGAAGAAATCGAGCCTCGGCAGTGGTGGGCGGTGGATCCTGCCTTCGACGCGCTGGTGCGGGAGCGCTTCCAAACAGTGCTGGCACAGGCCGCGCAAGGCGAGCATTACGGCTGGCGCCAAACGCCTGAAGGCCGCCTGGCGGAAGTGATCGTGCTCGACCAGTTCTCGCGCAACATCCATCGCGGCACGGCAGCGGCGTTCGCGCAGGACGGGGTGGCCTTGGTGCTGGCGCAGGAGGCCGTTGCGGCTGGCGCGCTGGCGAACCTCTCGCCGGAACAGCGCAGCTTCCTGCTGCTGCCCTACATGCACAGCGAGTCCCGCCTCATCCACATTCAGGCCGAGCGGCTGTATGCCGAACACGCGCCTGCCGGCAACCACGACTTCGAGCTCAGGCACAAGGCCATCATCGACCGCTTCGGCCGCTACCCGCACCGCAACGCCATCCTGGGTCGCGAGTCGAGCGCGGAGGAAATTGCGTTCCTGGCCGAGCCAGGCTCTAGTTTTTGAAGCCGCTAGACGACCCCGCGAACCAGGAGCGCACACCATGAACGCCGAAGCCCACACCGTCCGCCTGCACCGCGTGCTGCGC
The DNA here is from genome assembly GCA_031400995.1 of Lysobacteraceae bacterium. Lineage (GTDB taxonomy): Bacteria > Pseudomonadota > Gammaproteobacteria > Xanthomonadales > Xanthomonadaceae > Arenimonas. The sequence continues at coordinate 5,007 of JANNQY010000168.1, read as the reverse complement.
GCGCCGCCGGAGCGCGTGTATCGCGCTTTCCTCACCCCGGAGGCCATGGTGAAGTGGCTTGCGCCGCACGGCTTCACGGCCACCGTGCACCACATGGACGCCCGCGTGGGCGGTGGCCACCGGATGTCGTTCACCAACTTCGGAACGGGCCACACGCATTCCTTCGGCGGCACTTACCTTGAGCTGCGCGCCAATGAATTGATCCGCTATACCGACCAGTTCGACGACGCCGGCCTGCCGGGCCAGATGCAGGTCACGGTCACGCTGACGGCGGTAGCCTGCGGCACGGCGCTGGAGATCGTGCAGGAAGGCATTCCCGAAGCCATCCCGGTGGAGTTCTGCTACCTCGGCTGGCAGGAGTCGCTGGCCCTGCTGGCGCTGCTGGTGGAGCCTGAAATCCCGGACGGCGCCTGAGTGGCTGCCGCCGACCACCGCCATCGCCACCTCGTCCTTGCCCTGCTGACGGTAGCGGCCGTGGTGGCCGTGCTGCTGGCCGGACGCATCCCGCAGGATCCCGGCTACCACCAGTTTGCCGACGCCCGCACGGTGCTGGGCATCCCCAACTTCCTGAACTGCTGCTCCAACCTGCCTTTCCTGCTGGCGGGCGTCTACGGTTTGTGGCGCGCGCCGCGGCTGGTGCAGCCACGCACGCGCACCGGCTATTGGGTGCTGTGCCTGGGCGTGCTGCTGGTAGCGGCAGGATCGAGCTTCTACCACTACGCGCCTTCGAACGCGGCCCTGGTGTGGGACCGGCTGCCGATGACGGTGGCCTTCATGGCGCTGTTCTCGCTGCTGTTGGACGAACGCGTGCTGCCCGACGCAAAACCGCGCTGCCTCTGGCCGCTGCTGGCCGCCGGCGTGGCCTCGGTGGGGTACTGGTATTGGACCGAAGCGCAGGGCGCGGGCGACTTGCGTCCCTACGCGCTGGTGCAGTTCCTGCCGATGCTGTTGATCCCGGCCATCCTGGGGCTGTTCCGGCACCGGTACCTCAACGGCGCGCTGTTGGTGGCGGCGCTCGGCCTTTACCTGCTGGCGAAGGTGTTCGAGCACTTCGACGCCCAGGTGTACGCCGCGCTGGGCCAGGTCAGCGGCCACAGCCTGAAACACGTGGTGTCGGGGCTGGCGGTGTTCTTCATCATCCATGCGGTACCGGTGCGGCGCATCGGGGCGCCTTGAATCCAGCCGATGCATTGCTAAGCTGCGCCAACTGCCAAGCCCCCCGGAAGACGGAGTAAGTCGCCATGAAGAAGTTCCTGCTCGTGCTGTTCCTGGGCCTGGCCACAGCCAGCGCGTCCGCGCAGTTCGTCGGCCCGGAAGTTCCCGGACGCGTCGCCACGGTGGACCAGATCCGCGACCTGCGCCTGGGCAGCTACGCCACGGTGACGGGGAACATCGTGGCGCACCAGCGCGGCGACTATTTCCTCTTCCGCGACGGCACCGGCGAAATCCGCGTCGAGATCGAGCCCTCGCTGTGGGCAGGCCGGAAAGTCGGCGCCACCACCCGCGTGCGGCTGCTGGCCGAAGTGGACGTGGGATCGGCGGGCCGCTACCTGTGGGTGAAGTCGCTGGACGTGGTGGAGTAGACAACGCCTTATGAAACGAGTCCTCAACGTCGGCGGCAACAGCAAGCGGATCGCGCTGCCCGCGCCCTATGCCGGCTACGAACACCTGCTGCTGGACATCGATCCCGCGGGCAACCCGGACATCGTGGCCGATGCGCGCGAACTGTCGGCGCTGGCACCGGCGCAGTTCGACGCGGTGTATTGCTCGCACAACCTCGAGCACTACTACCGCCACGAGGTGCCGCGGGTGCTCGCGGGATTCCAGCATGTGCTCAAGGCCGATGGCTTCGCGCAGATCCGCGTTCCAGACCTGCAGGCCGTGATGGGCGCCGCGGTGCAGCGCAACCTGGATTTGGAGGACGTGCTGTATACGTCGCCGGCCGGCCCGATCACGGTGCTGGACGTGATCTACGGCTACGGTGTCGAGATTGAGCGCAGCGGTCATGACTTCTACGCGCACAAGACCGGCTTCACCCAGAATTCCCTGCTCAAGGCGCTACGCCTGGCGGGCTTCACTCATCTGTACTGCGGGACGGGCAACCTGGAGCTGAACGCGCTGGCGTTCAAGCAGTCGCCCGACGCCGAAACTCGCCGCCTGTTCGGCCTGCCGGCCGCAGGTGTGCGGTGATTAAGCCAAGCTGGCGGATGATGCGGCGGGCTACCGGAGGATGGGTCATGGGCCACTCGCGTTTTGCGATTTTTCCACTGCTTGCCCTGCTGGCTGGCTGCGGCGGGTCATCCGCGGTGCTGCTGGCGCAGCCGCGGCCCAGCATTTCCCCGGCGGAAGTTCGCGTTTACCGCACGATGCCCGAGGGCGCCATCGAGATCGCCCAACTGCAGTCTTCCAGCGGCATGGGGTTTGGCGGGCAGGGGCAATCGGACGCGGTGATCAGCCGGCTCAAGCGCGAAGCCGCGGCCGTGGGCGCCAATGGCGTGGTGCTGTTTGGCATGGGCTCGGCCCCGTCGAACGGCGGCGTGTCGGTGGGCGGCAGTACCTGGGGCAACAACAGCGGCGGCGGCGTGTCCATCGGCGTGCCCACCAGCCAGCAGCGGGCATCGGGCCTGGCCATTTACGTGCCGGATCAGGAACCGCCCGGGTTCTGAGCGCCAGGCGGCCGTATCAACCTTCCGCAGACACCTTGGCGGCCGCGAGGCGGTCGCTCTTGAGTCGTGCCAGCGCCTGGGCAATGGCGGCATCGCCCTCGATCACTTCGCCGCGCGCGTAGCCGTCGCCCACTTCTTCGTCGCCGCGCAGGTGTCCGGGCAGGTCTTGTTCGCGCAGGCCGCGGGTGGCTTCCCCGCGCAGCACCACGTCGGGGCGAATGCCGCGGGCCTGGATCGATTTGCCGCTGGGCGTGAAGTAGCGCGCGGTGGTGAGCTTCACGGAATCGCCGTTCTCCAGCGGCACCACGGTTTGCACCGAGCCTTTGCCAAACGTGCGGCTGCCCATCACCAGCGCGCGCTTCTGGTCACGCAGCGCGCCGGCCAGCACTTCGGCCGCGCTGGCGGTGCCGGCGTCCACCAGCACCACCACCGGCGCGCCGCCGGTGACATCGCCGGGCTTGGCGTGGAAGCGGCTGTTGGAATACGCGAGGCGGCCCTTTGTACTGACGATCAGGCCCTTGTCCATGAAGGCGTCGGCGGCTTCCACGGCGGCGTTGAGCAAGCCGCCGGGATTGCTGCGCAGGTCTAGCACCACGCCCCGCAGCGGGCCCTTGTCCTTCATCGCTTCGAGCTGCCGGGCCACCTGCGGGCCGGTGTCGGCCTGGAAGGTGCTGATGCGCAGGTAGGCGTAGCCGGGCTCGAGCAAGCGGCTGCTGACGCTGGTGACGCGGATGAGCTCGCGGGTGATCACCAGGTCGCGCGGCTCGGTTTCGCCGCTGCGCAGGAAGGTGATGGTGACGTCCGTGCCGGGCTCGCCGCGCAGCTCACGGCTGGCGGCGTCGGCGCCGGCGGCCGACAGCGGCTGGCCGTCCACCGCGATGATCAGGTCGCCAGCGCGCAGGCCGGCGCGCTGCGCGGGCGTGCCGTCAATCGGCGCCACCACCATCATGCTGCGGTCCGGGCGCTGCTCTATTTCAACGCCGATGCCCGAATAGGCGCCCTCGGACTGCTCCATCAGGTCTTCGGCCTCGGCTTCGTCCAGGTAGGCGCTGTGCGGGTCCAGGTCCGTCAGCAGGCCGCGCAGTGCGGCCTTCATCAGGGCCTTGTCGTCCAGCGGCTCCACGTAGGCGTCCTGGATGGCGCGGTACACCGCCACGTAGCGCTGGATCTCCTCCAGCGGCACGGTGCGCGGGGCGGTCTCGGCGGCGCTGGGGTCCACTGGCGACAGGGAGTCGTCGGCCGATCCGGCGGCAGGCAGGGCCAAGGCAACCAAAATCAGAATTAGAGGGGTCGGACGAGGCAGCAGCCCCTTCTCCTGTATCTCGGCAATTTTTCCTTTGATGCCCTCCACGACGTCGCGGGCGTTACCGCCTCGCAGCATGAGCACGATCCCTGCCGCCACCTCGCGCTCACCGTTCAAGACGACAGCGCCATGGCGAATGGCATGACCGATCTGTACCTGGGCGACGTCATGGATGTGCACGGGAGTGCCACCCACTTCCTTGACGACGATGTCCTCGATGTCGCTCAACTTCTGGATCATCCCCACGCCACGGACAATGTACTTTTCAGCATAGGTCTCCAGCACATTGCCGGAGGCATTCGCGTTATTGTTCGCCACGGCGGCGAACACCTCGTGCAGAGCGAGATCGTATTTGCGCAACAGTTCAGGCTCGACGAGCACCTGATACTGTTTGACATAGCCGCCTTGCGAGTTGACGTCGATCACTCCGGGGACGCCCTTGAGCAATGGCCGGATGATCCAGTCCACCGCAGTTCGCTGTTCGATCAATTCATGTTCCGCTGCGGCGGCGTCCAGGCCGGCATGCGAAGGGCCTTCCAGATAGTATTGATACACCTCTCCCAGCCCGGTGCTGTTCGGGGTCATCATCGGTTCAGACCCGGGGGGTAAATTCTCACGCACTTCGATCAAGCGTTCGAGCACGAGTTGGCGGGCAAGGTTGATGTCCATACGATCGTCGAACACCACCGTAATCAACGACAGTCCGACTTTGGTGAGCGAGCGTAACTCCGTCAGGTGGGGAACCCCGGTGACTTGTTGCTCGATGGGAAAGGTCACCAGTCGTTCCATCTCTTCAGGGGACAAGCCGGGCGCTTTCGTGACGATTTGCACGAGCACGCTCGTCACATCGGGAAATGCGTCGATCGAAATCGTACGGAAGGCATAGGCCCCCAAAATGGTCAGGAGGCCGGCGAACATGAGGATGAGTAGGGGGCGGCGAAGAGAAAACTCAAGAAGTTTATCAACCATGCTTAGTCTTTAGGCTTCAATAGCTCTGATTTCAAGGTAAAGCCGCCCTCCTTGACGACCACTTCTCCT
>JANNQY010000167.1:0-2119 GCA_031400995.1 Lysobacteraceae bacterium | reverse complement strand
CCTTGCCACCGTCGCGGGCCAGCTGCTGCCAGGCCTCGGCCAGTTCGCCGTCGGGCCAGGGCCGCGCGCAGATACGCTGCATGCTGGCGGCGAAGGTGCGCTGGCTCATCAGCCGCGCCAGCAGCGGGCCCAGCGGGCCGGCCAGCAGGCGCTGCACGCGCAGCGGGTGCGTGGCCTCGGGAAACAGGCCGCCGTTCAGGAACGCCACCGATGTGATCCGAAAGCCAAGCTGGCCGTCGCGCTGCCGCGCCAGCAGCTCCTGGGCCACGGTGTTGCCGTAGTCGTGCGCCAGGATGGCCACTTCGCGCACGCCCGTAGCCTCGGCCAGTGCCACCCACTGGTCGGCGGAAGCTGCGATGGAATAGTTGAAGCCGCGCGGCTTGGCTGAGGCGCCGAGGCCGAGCATGTCCAGGGCGAAGAGTTCGTTCCGCGCGGCCAGTTCCGGCCAAACGCCGCGCCAGTCCCGGCTGGACGTGGGGAAGCCATGGATCAGCCACAGCGCACCGCCCTGCCCGCCTCGGCGCGCCTGCAGGCGGTGGCCGTGGAAAGTGAGCGAGAACTTGGTCGCGTGTTCGAAACCGGTCACGTGATGGCTGGACTCCAGGCCTTGCATCCATGCTGCGGCGGCCTCGTGCGCCATGGGGCGGAAGACCTTGGGGGTGATCATCTGGCAAACCTTGTATCGCGGTGCCGGCGATTGTCCTCCGTGCACCGTATTTCACGCCAGCGCTGGGCACCACCTCGCTCGGCTGCAACCGCCGCGACGCCGTCAGGCACCGCGTAGCCTCCGCGTTTGGAGGCCGAGATCGCCCCTGTTTTCCGTTGCCTGCACCGTGGCCTGCGAAGCATGCCGTTAGTCATCTTGGCGAACGGTGCCGGAATGTATAGTTTTAACCGCCAGTCCGGTTCCGGGCTGGCCACGAACAGTCAACGGAGAGCAGTCATGGGTCTTGTGCAGGCGGTGGTGGGTTCGGTGGGCGGCATGTTGGCCGACCAGTGGAAGGACTTCTACACGGTGCCGGGCGGGCTGCCGGCCACGGCCGCGCTGTTCGCCGCCGTGCCCCAGGGCACCAATGCCGGGCGCGGGTCGAACACCAAGGGCTCCACCAACATCATCACCAACGGCTCGAAGATCGTGGTGCCGGAAGGCTACGGCCTGCTGCTGATGCAGGACGGCGCCATCACCGGCTTCGCGGCCGAGGCCGGCGGCTACGAGTGGCGCTCGGACGACGTCAATTCCAAGTCCATTTTCGCCGGCGACGGCCTGGTGTCCTCGCTGATCAAGCAAAGTTGGGAACGCTTCAAGTTCGGCGGCCAGCCGGGCGGCCAGCAGCTCGCCTTCTTCGTCTCGCTGAAGGAACTGCCCGACAACCGCTTCGGCACCCAGTCGGAAATCTACTGGGACGACAGCTTCCTGAACACGCAGGTGGGCGCGGTAACGCGCGGCTCCTACACGATGAAGATTGTCGACCCCATCCTGTTCGTTAAGAACTTCGTGCCGGCCAAGTACCTGCAGCCCGGCCAGGTCTTCGATTTCACCGACATCGACAACGCCGCCGCCAGCCAGCTGTTCAACGAAGTGGTGGGTTCGCTGGCGCCTGCGTTCAGCATGTACACCAACGATCCGAGCAAGGGCAATCGGATCACCAAGCTGCAGCAGGATTCCATCGGTTTCGCCAAGAGCCTGTCGGCGGCGGTGGAGAACGCGTATCAGTGGAAATCGGATCGTGGCTTGGCCATCGCCAAGACCGCCATTGTTTCCATTGAGTACGACGCCAACACCAAGGAACTTCTGAAACAGGTGCAGCGCGCCGACGCCTTGGCCGGTGCACGCGGCAATTCCAATTTGCAGGCAAGCGTCGCGGCGGGCATCCAGTCGGCTGGCGAAACCGGCGGTGCGGCAGGCGTGATGGGCATTGGAATGGCGTCCGGCATGCTCGGCGGTATCGGCGGCTTGCAGCAGCCCGTAGCACCAGCTGCGCCGGCGGCCGAAGACCCGATTGCCAAATTGAAGAAGGCCAAGGACATGCTCGATCTCGGCCTGATCACGCAGGCCGATTCCGCCGCGGCCAAAGCCAAGGCGCTGGGTTTGTAAGAGCCACCTTTGCAAGGGCTGGGT
>JANNQY010000166.1:0-2608 GCA_031400995.1 Lysobacteraceae bacterium | reverse complement strand
GGATGGCTTCGGCCTCGGCGCGCTGCAGGCACACGTCGGCCACGTCGCGGCAGACGGCCTGCACCTCAACCAACTTGCGCTTCAGCCACAGGCGCGTGGCCACCAGCACCTGGTCGTTGCGACTGCGACCGGTGTGGATCTTGCGGCCCACGTCGCCCAGGCGCTCCACCAGGCGCGATTCGATGGCGGAGTGGCAGTCTTCGAAGCGATCGTCCAGCACGAAGGCGCCGCTGCGCAGGTCGTCGGCCAGTGCGCCTAACTCGCGGCACAGGGCCTCGCACTCATCGCTGGTGAGGATCCCGATGCGCGCCAGCCCGCGCGCGTGCGCGGCCGAGGCGGTGATGTCGTCCTGGATGAACTCGCGGTCCAGCACCACGTCGTCGCCGGCAAGGAATGACTGGATGCGGGCGTCCACCTGCACGCCGGGTTTCTGCCACAGCAAGTCGCTCATGTCGGGATTCCCAAGGTTTCCGGCAGGCCGAAGGCCAGGTTGAGGTTCTGCAGGGCCTGGGTGGCGGCGCCCTTCAGCAGGTTGTCCAGCGTGCACACCACCACCAAGCGGCGGCCGTCAGTGCTGACGGTGAAGCCGCCCACTTCGGCATGGTGCTTGCCTGCGATGTGGCTCACCCAGGGCGCGTCGTCGCACACGCGCACCAGCGGTTCTGCCGCGTAGTGGCGGTGGTAGATCGCGCGCACGTCGGCCAGGTCGAAGGCCTGGGCCAGGTGCAGGTTGGCGGTGAGCGTGATGCCGCGGAAATGCGGCGCCACGTGCGGCATGAACTCCACCGCGTGGCCCAGCTGGCGCGTCACTTCGCGCTCGTGGATGTGGCCGGTGAGCGCGTACGGCATCAGGTTGTCGCGCAACTTGTCTGGGTTGTTCTTGTCCGAGGCGCTGGTGCCGGCGCCGGAATAGCCCGAGACGCCGAAGCACTGCACCGGGGCCGCCAGTTGCTCCCGCATCGGCGCCACCGCCAGCTGCATCGCCGTGGCATAGCAGCCGGGATTGCTGATGCGGGTAGCGTCCGACGCCGCGGCGCGAGTCAACTCGGGCAGCCCGTAGTGCCAGCTGTCGTCGAAGCGATAGTCCGCCGACAGATCCACCACCACCGTGCCGGGCGACTGCGCGTCCACTGCGGCCACGAAGGGCGCGGCCATGCCGTTGGGCAAGGCCAGCACCAGCGCATCGGCGCCCTGCCCGGCTGCCTGCGCGGCGTCCAGGGTCACGTAGCGCAAGTCACCCGCCACGGAAGGCTCGTGGTCCGCCAGCCGCTGGCCGGCACGCTCACGCGAGGACACGAAACCGAGCTCAAAGCGCGGATGGCCAGCAATCAGGCGGATCAGTTCAGACCCCACGTAGCCCCGGGCGCCTACCAGGCCAATGCGCAGCGCCGCGCTCACGGCCGCGCCCCGCGCGCAAGGCAAAAGTCCAAGTGCGTTCGCACAGTCGGCCACTCGCTGTCCACGATGGAATACACGCGGGTGTCGCGCAGGTGCCCGTCGGCCATGCGCATCTGTCGGCGCAGGGTGCCGTCGTAGTGCGCGCCCAGCCGCTCGATGGCGGCACGCGAGGCATGGTTGAAGCTGTGCGTGCGGAACTCCACCGCGGCGCAGCCCATCGCTTCAAAGGCGTAGCCCAGCAGCAGGCGCTTGGCCTGGGTGTTCAGCGGCGTGCGCTGGGCGGACTTGGCGTACCAGGTGTAGCCGATCTCCAGCCGCGGGATCTCGGGCTCCATGCGGAAGTAGCGCGTGCTGCCGACCACCTGGCCGGATGCGTCGCGCACCACGAACGGCATCGCCGTGCCGGTATCGCGCTCGGCCAGGGCGCGCGCGATGTAGTCGGCCACGGTGTTTGGCCCGGGCACCGAGGTGTACCAAAGTTTCCACAGCTCGCCATCGGCCGCCGCGCGCACCAGCGCGTCGCCGTCGCCGGCCTGCAGCGGCGCCAGCGTCACGTGCTCGCCGCTGAGCGTGGGTTGCTCGGTCCAGGCGTTCATCGTCAGCCCTTCAGCGTCGCCGGCCGCGCCAGGCAGTGGTCCACTGCATAGCGGATCTGCTCCCAGCCCTCCAGCCCGTACCAGAACACGTTCCACTTCTCGCCCTTCAGGCAGCCGTCGGACTCGTCGAAGTAGAAATCGTTCACCGGGTTGCCGGCGCGGGCGCGCCAGAACAGCTGGTTCAACTCGCTGCGCATCACCTGCCAGGCGGCGCGACCCAGGCCCTCGCCCTGGGCATCGTCGCTTACGGCGAACTTGTCCAAATGAGGAATGCCGTCCTCGAGCGTGATGATGAGCGCGGCGCGGTAGTGCTCGCTCACGTAGGCCTTGTAGAGGTTGGTTTTGTCGAAATAGCCCGGCGCCAGCTTCCGTCCGAAGCCTGATTCGATCAGGGTCTTGAGCCGCTTGAGGTCGAGTTTCTTCCACGATGTGACGGTGAGTACCTTCTCACCGCGGCGCACCAGGGTGCCCGAGCCGCGGTGGGTGAACAGCTCCTTCGCCAGCTGGTCCGGGCGCGTGATGGACACCGAGCTCGAAGGCGGCAGCTCCATCAGCAGGTCGTGGATCTGTTCGATCTTCACCCGCATCCCGGAGTGCAGCCAGGGCTGGCGCAG
>JANNQY010000165.1:0-8559 GCA_031400995.1 Lysobacteraceae bacterium | reverse complement strand
CGAGCCGCTGTGGGACACGGTGGAGGCCAAGAAGTACCTGCAGTCGCTCGATTACGTCGACCCGGACAAGATCGGCATCATTGGCGGCAGCTACGGCGGCTACATGACGCTGGCGGCGCTGGCCTTCCAGCCGGGCGAGTTCAAGGTCGGCGTGAACATCTTCGGCGTATCGAACTGGCTGCGTACGCTTGAGTCCATCCCGCCCTACTGGGAGAGCTTCCGCCAGGCGCTGTACCAGGAAGTGGGCAACCCCGAGACCCAGCGTGACTTCCTGATGGAGACCTCGCCGCTGTTCCATGCCGACAAGATCAACGTGCCGCTGATGGTGCTGCAGGGCGCCAACGACCCGCGCGTGATCAAGCCCGAGAGCGACGACATCGTGGCAGCGGTGCGCAAGAACAATGTACCGGTGGAGTACGTGGTGTTCGACGACGAGGGCCACGGCTTCACCAAGAAGAAGAACCAGATCGAGGGTTACGGCAAGATCCTGGCGTTCCTGGAAGAGCATCTGCGCGGCGTAGCGCCGGCGGCACCTGCGGCGGCGGCTGAAGCCGCGCCGGCCGCCGACACCGCCACGGCCCCGCAGTAAACGCCGTGGCCCGGCGCCTGCCCGCACTGCTGTTGCTGCTGCTGGCGCCGTTGGCCCAGGCCGAGTCGCTGTACAAGTGCACGGACGCCAAGGGTGCGGTGAGCATCCAGTCCGAGCCCTGCGCCCGCGGCAGTACCGAAGTGTGGAAGCGGGATGCTTCGCCCGAGGCGGGTCCCACGCCCGAGGAGCTCGCGGCGCGCGCGCAGCTGGCGCAGGCGCAGGCCGACCAGGCGGCGCAGGCCGCGCGGCTGGCCGAGCAGCAGCGCCTGGCGGTGCAGGCACAGCGCGACGAAGAGACGAGGGCGCGGCTCGAGGAAGCCGCCGGGCGCATCCCCGAGCGCAAGAGCGAGTGCACGCTGGCGCACGATTTCTCCGATGCCGCCGCCGCCAAGCCCTGGCTGGAATTGACCCAGGCGCAAAGCGAACGCATCAAGCGCTGGGTGGTCGACACCTGCCGCGATCCGGATGCGCCGGTAGCGGCAGAGCCGGAGTCCTGATTCGTTTTTTCTGAAGCCCGGCGGCGCTGGATTCATACGCCATTCGCCGAGTTTTTCCGCTGCCGTGCGCCAGCGTCCTGGATTGAAATGGCCCTGACTACCGAGGGCCTGCCATGCGCTGGACACTCCTGCTTGTCGCCGCCCATCTTGCTGCGCCGGCGTCGGCGAACGCGCTCTACAAATGCCTGGCCCGAAATGGCGAGGCCAGCTACCAGAGCCAGGCCTGCGCCGACGGCCAGCGCACGGCGTGGGTGCGTGAACTGGCGCCTCTGGCGCCGGCCGTCGCCGTGCCTGTTGCGATGCCGACACCGGCGCCTGGCAGCCGCGCCGCAGCGTCATCGGTGCCGGCGCGCCGCGGCACCAAATCCAGCAGTCACGCCGGCAGCGCCGCCACGCGCTGCGCCGCAGCCCGCCAATCCGCCGCGCGGCAGCGCGACCGCCTCTGGAACCGCCTCAGCTTCAAGCAGCGTTCGGAACTGGACGCCCGGGTGGCGCTTGCCTGTGCGCGCTGAGCCGCATGCGCCACAATGGCGCGATGAATCACGGCGGCAATCTTCGCGGCATCCTGGCCATGCTGGCGGCGGCGGCGCTGTTCTCGCTGCTCGATGCCGGGCTCAAGCATCTTTCGGGCCACTACCCGCCGATGCAGGTGGCGGCCATCCGCGGCCTGTCCTCGCTGCCGCTGGTGCTGGTTTGGGTGGCGGCCAGCGGCGCGTTCGGCTCGCTGTGGCGCATTCGCTGGCCCATCCACCTGCTGCGCGGCGCGCTCTCCATCGTGATGCTGGCGGCCTTCGCGTACGCCCTGAAGCGCATGCCGATGACCGGCGCGTATGCGCTCTTCTTCGTTTCGCCGCTGCTGATCACCGCGCTTTCGGTGCCGATACTGGGCGAATCGGTGGGGGCGCGGCGCTGGGCCGCCATCGGCGTGGGCCTGCTGGGCGTGCTGGTGGTGCTGCGGCCGGCGGGCGAGGGCATGCTCACTTTGGCCGGCCTCGCGGTGCTGCTGTCGGCGGCGTGCTACGCGCTGTCGGCCATCTTGGTGCGGGTGCTGCACCGCACCGACAGTTCGCAAAGCATGGTGTTCTGGGCGCTGCTGATGACCGGCGTGGGCGCCGGTGCGCTGGCGCTACCGCAGTGGCAGCCCGTGCTGGCCGCAGACGCTTGGGTCATCGCCGCGGTGGGTCTCACCGGATTCGGCGCACAAGTGGCCATCACCGAAGCCTTCCGCGCCGGCGAGGCCTCGGTAGTGGCGCCGTTCGAGTACAGCGGCCTGGCCTGGGCCATCGCGCTGGACTGGCTGGTGTGGCAAGCCTTGCCCGATGGCTGGACCTTCGTCGGTGCCGGCATCCTAGTGGCCAGCGGCGTCTACCTGGTGCGTCATGAACGCGTGCATGCGCAAGCCGAGCACCCCTGATCCGATCAGGCCGGGCAAGCGCCACGGGCCTGCTTGCAACGTTAGACTTGGGCAGCGGCCGTCGTTTCGGCGCCGCGGCCCCGGTCGGGGTCCCGCCCAACGGAAATCGCGATGTCGCCCACGCTGCGCCTTGCCCTGCTGCTGTGCCTGCCGGTGTCGCTGACGGGCTGCTCCTCGCCGGAGTCCGATCCTGCCGCGGCGGGCGCTGCGAACGCACCGGACGCCGCGCCGTTGCCGGCCGGGCCCGACTGGAGCCGCTGCCGCTTCGCGGGTTCGGGCCTGCCGGTCGCAGGCCGTCTGTTCGTGGTGGATGGCGGGCTGCCGGGGCCGGATGCCGAGGCCGGTCGCGAATCCATTCGCCGCGTTGACATCCTGGTGCCCGGACCCGTATCGCTGCTGCTCACCGCGCCCGACGCCAGCGTGTGGTCACTGCGGCCATCGCCGGAAACCCAACTGCAGGCGGTTTTCGCCAGCGGCAGCCAGCCCCAGCGCATCACGGGTACTGGCTTGAGCAAGACCGCGCGGCTGGAGCGTTCCACCGCCCTGGGCGACGACTGCGGCCGCTACTGGCTGGCCAACGGCGCGGGCGTTGAATTGGCCGAAGCCACCGAGCAGGTGTTCGGCCGGCCCTACGATGCCATCTACGGAATGCGCGTGGGCCGCGTGGCCATCGGCGAAGCCGCCACCGCACCGCGTTCCGTTCCTGCGGCAGGAAACGACCCGTCGAAGGAGTAGGCTAGCCTTCTCCCCGGCGTTGCTCCCTGGCCCATGATCCAGCTGATTGGTTTCGATGGCGACGACACGCTCTGGCATAGCGAAGGCTATTACCGGGCGTCGCACGCGGCGTTCGAAACCATCGTCGGCAAGTACGTGGACCTGGCCGACGCAAACCTGCACCAGCGCCTGCTGGAAACCGAGCGTCGCAACATCGCCCTGTTCGGCTACGGCGCCAAGGGCATGACCCTGTCCATGCTGGAGGCGGCGTATGCCGTCACCGACGAGCGCATCAGCGCCGCCGACCTGCACCGCATCATTGCCTTGGGCAAGGAAGTGATGGCGCATCCGGTGGAGCTGCTGCCGGGCATCCGCGACGCAGTGGCCAGCGTGGCGCACCACTATCCGGTGGTGCTGATCACCAAGGGCGACCTGTTCCACCAGGAGTCCAAGGTGGCGGCGTCGGGTCTCACGGAGTTGTTCCGGCGCATCGAGATCGTGTCCGAGAAGGACGCGCGCGCCTATTCCCGCGTGCTCAACGAATTCGGGGTGGAGCCGTCGGCCTTCGCCATGGTCGGCAACTCGCTGCGTTCGGACATCGAGCCGGTGGTGCGCTTGGGCGGCTGGGGGGTTCATCTTCCCTATGCCGTCACTTGGGCGCATGAGCAGGAGCACGGCCTGGAGCCGGAGCACGAGCCGCGCGTCATCCGCGTGGACGCGCCGGCCACCATTCCCAAGGCGCTCGCCGCCCTGCAGGCCCGTGCCCAGTCAACGATGCGCGGCCGCGACTGAGCCGCTGGTAAGCTCGGGGCAACTCCTCGAGGCCACCATGTCCGATAGCCCGCTGCTAGACCGCCGTCACCTGGATTTCCTGCTGCACGAAGTGCACGACGTCACGGCCCTGTGCCGTCATCCGCGCTTCGCCGAGCATTCACGCGAAACCTTCGACGCGGTGCTGGACGCCGCGCACGACCTGGCCCTGGCCAAGTTCGCCAACCACAACCGCGCCTCGGACGTGCACGAGCCCGAGTTCGTGGATGGCCGCGTGCGGATCATCCCCGAAGTGAAGCAGGCGCTGGATGCGTATGCCGAAGCCGGCTTCAGCGCGCTGATGGCCGATGCCGAGGAAGGTGGCCTGCAGCTGCCCTACACGCTGGCATTGGCCTGCGACGCCATGTTCGCCGCTGCCAATGTCTCCACCGCCGGCTACACGATGCTTGCGCGCGGCGTGGCTAACCTGCTGCAGGCGCACGGCACGCCCGCACAGTGCGCGCGCTACCGCACGCCCCTGCTGCAGGGGAGGTTCCTGGGCACGATGTGCCTGAGCGAGCCGCAGGCCGGCTCGTCCCTGGGCGACATCCGCACCCGCGCCGAACTGGCGGGCGACGGCAGCTACCTCCTCACCGGCGCCAAGATGTGGATCAGCGGCGGCGAGCACGACCTGGCCGAAAACATCGTGCACCTGGTGCTGGCCCGCTTGCCCGACGCGCCGCCGGGCGTGAAGGGCATCAGCCTGTTCATCGTGCCCAAGTTCCGCGTCAACGCCGACGGCAGCCTGGGCGAGCGCAACGACGTGCAATTGGCCGGCGTGAACCACAAGCTGGGCCAGCGCGGCATCGTCAACACTTTCCTGAAGTTTGGCGAACGCGGCGACTGCCGCGCCGAGTTGGTGGGCCAGCCGCACCAGGGTTTGGCGCAGATGTTCCACATGATGAACGAGGCGCGCATCGGCGTTGGCCTCGGCGCGATCATGCTGGGCAGCGCCGGCTATCGCTATTCACTGCAGTACGCGCGCGAGCGCCGGCAGGGCCGGCATCCGGACCAAAAAGATCCCACCACGCCGCCAGTAGCCATCATCGAACACGCCGACGTGCGGCGCATGTTGCTGCAGCAGAAGGCCTACACCGAGGGCGCGCTGGCGCTGGCCGTGTACGCCGCCATGCTGGTGGACGAGAAAGACCAGGCGGCCGATGTCGGCGCGCGCCGCGAGGCCCACCTGCTGCTGGAATTGCTCACGCCCATCGTCAAAGCTTGGTCCGCCGACTGGTGCCTGAAGGCCAACGACCTGGCCATCCAAGTGCTGGGCGGCTACGGCTACACCCGCGAGTACCCGGTGGAGCAGCTGTGGCGCGACAACCGCCTCAACCCCATCCACGAAGGCGCCAACGGCATCCAGGGCATCGATCTGCTGGGCCGCAAGGTGATGATGGAGAACGGTGCGGCGTTGCAGCGTTTGCTGCGCGAGATCGCCAGCACGGCGAGCGCAGCCGGCGCCGTAACGGAGCTGTCCGGGCACGCCACCGCGCTGTCCCAGGCCGCCGCGTTGGTGGTGAGCACCACGGCGACACTGGGCGCTGCCATGGCGCGCGGGGAGATACGCCCGGCGCTAGCCAACGCCTCGCGCTATCTCACGATGGTGGGCCAAGTGGTCATGGCTTGGACTTGGCTGCGCCTCGCGCTGGCCGCGCAGTCCGCGGCGCCAGCCACCCACGCCGAGCGCGATTTTTACGCCGGCAAGCTGGCCGCCTGCCGGTATTTTTTCGATCACGAATTGCCGACCGTGGAGCACGACGCGCGCCTGCTTTCGGCGCTGGATGCCTGCGTGCTCGACACCCGCCCGGAGTGGCTGTGAGTGCGTGATTACTGCGGCGAGTAGCCCAGGCCGATGAAAATTGACGTGTTGCCGTTGCCGTCCACGATGGGGCTGTTGCTTATGGTGCTGGGAAGGTACTCGTGCGCGGCGCGTGCAAAGAACGACCAGCGGTTCTTGCTGCCGAAGTTGCGATTCACCAGCACCGACACCTCGGGTTTGAAGGCCGCGCCCGGCCGGTAAGCGGGACGCCCGGGCAGGGCCTCGTCGGCGCGCACGCCATAGTAGTAATCCACCAGGCTGGCGTCCTGCCAGCGCCCGCTCACGCCGGGAATGATGAACCAGCTGCCGGCGCGGACCAGTCCGTTCCAACCCAGCGACGTTTCCACGCCGCCGCTGCGGTCCAGCGCGTCCACCACCACCGCGGCCTCGAAGTTGCCTACGCCCTTGACGCGCAAGTCGGCGCTCATGCCCAGGTCCATCGAGAACTTGCGCTCGTCCATACCGGCGAGGAAGGCCGAGTCGTCGGGGTCGTAGCCGTCGAGGCGCGCTTGGGCGATGGCCGCCAGCTCGAAGTTACCTTTGTTGTAGACGCGCCAGCCGCCGCGCAGGCCGCGCAGGTAGGCCCGCTCGCCTTCGAAGCGCACCAGGGGAACCAGGTAGTTGTCCTCGTCCAGGCCGACGTAGGGCGCATTGCGATTCAAGGCCAACAGGCCCAGGGTCCAGCGCGGTGGGCCAGCTGGCGCGGTGGCGGCGCCAGGCTCGGCGCTGTCGGGCGCGGGCGTCTCGGCAGGCGCCGGATCCTGTGCCCAGGCGGGCGCGCAGGCGCAGGAAACAAGCAAGACAAACATGAATGCGCGCATTGGGATATCCGTATTTACCAACATCAAGGTTTCAGGATACACCGTGCAACCGGCGTGAACATGTCACTCATGGCAGGGTGAACTCAATCGGCACCAGCGCGTACGCCGACACCGCGTGGCCTTGGCTCTGGGCCGGATGGAAGCGCCATTTCGCCAGCACCTGCTCGCGCGCGGCGCGGTCGAGTTCGCGATGGCCGCTGCTGGTGTCCACCTCGGCTTGCCGCGGCCAGCCCTGTGCATCCACCAGCACTTTCAGCGTGACCGTGCCGGTTTTCCCGGCGCGCGCGGCAGCGCGTGGGTAACGCGGCGCGGGGTACACGTCGTAGGCCAATGTGGCCAGCGCGGGCGGGCCCGGCGTGTAGGTTTCCGCCAGAGTGCCTTCGGCGATGGGCTGCGCTGCCTGCGTTCCGGCGTCCAGCACGGGGGCGCTGTCGGTGATCGGGCTGCGGACGGCCGTTGGCGTGGCTAGTGGCGTTGGCCTGCGCTCGCGTTCGGGCCGGGGGTCGGGCGGCGGCATCGGGCGCAGCGGTTCGGGCTTCACCACGTCGGGCATCACCACCAGCAGCGTGGGCGCCGGGCGCGCCGGCGGCGTCCAGCCGCTGGGCAGCATCAGCACCGATAGCGCCAGCGCGTGCAGCAAAAGGGCCAGGCTGTTGCCGGCGACGCGCTGGGCGTCGATGCCTGCAGAGGACGAGGGGATGGTCGGGCTGGGGGTCATGGTGCGCTCCTGGCGGGGTGGCCATGATCTGAACGCGCGAGCATGGAAAGTGGGGTTGTGCGGCGTCTGGAGGCTGACGCGGGCACGCGCGTACCGGCTAGGATGAGGAACCCGAAGGAGCCCCCATGACCCATTCGCGCACTGCCGTGCTGCTTGTATTCGCGTTTGTCTTGACGGCTTGCGGCCAGGCCACTGATCCGGCGCCACCGGCACCGCCGGCCGCCGCCGTCGACGCGCCCCCCGAAGTCGCGGACAGTGATTTGCAGGCTGAGGCCGCAGCCCCCGAACAAACCTGGCTCGGCGTGCTGCCCTGCGCCGACTGCGATGGCATCCAGACCCGCCTCACGCTGAGCTCGGGCCCGTCGGGGCAGCGCTATGTGCTGCAGGAAACCTACCTGGACGCCAGCGGCGGCAAGCCGTTCGAGCAGTCCGGTGAATGGACCGAAGACAGCACCGAGCTGGACGGCGAAACCGCCGCGCTTTACCACCTGGATCCGCAGGGCGCGGGGCGCTGGTTCTGGCGCCGCGACGACGGTGCGCTGGAGCTGCTGCTATCGCGCGACGCCTCGGCGGCGGGCGGCGTGGAGTACCGCCTGCAGCCGATGTAGCGCGCTGGCGCGGGGCTCAGTCCTTGCGCTGCTCCAAGTCCAGGGCCTCGGCTATCGCCGACCACGGCACCACCTTGTAGTTCTGGTTCTCCACCGGCAGTACGTTGCGGCCGTCCTGCGCCACCATCGCGCCGGATTCGAAGCCCGGGCCAAGGTTGCGGCTGCTCACGTCCAGTCCGTCGGTCTCGCTGATGCCGTCGATGCCGCGCGCGCCGTCGCCTACCACGGCGAACGAGCCCAGGTATTCCTGCTTGCCTTCGCGCCGGTAGACGGCATAGCTGTCGTTGCCCTGGCTGGACGAGATCAGATAGCCGCGCCCGTCGCCCAAGTCGTACAGGCCCACGCCCTCCAGGTCGTCCTTGATGGCCGGGTTGCCGTCCACGCGGTCCACCGCGGTCTTTTCGCTGCCGCCATCGGGCTCGGCATTCAGCCGCCACATCGCCGTGTCTTCTTCGTTGATGAAGAGCAGGCCGGTGGCATCGTCGGCCACGCAGCCTTCGGTCTGGGAATCGAACATCATCTCGCGCACCAGGTTCGCCTTCACCTTGCCGTTGCCGGTATCCACC
>JANNQY010000164.1:0-3513 GCA_031400995.1 Lysobacteraceae bacterium | reverse complement strand
GAGCTGACGCAGCTGCGCGCCCTTCTCATGCAGGCCACGCTGCTGACAATCACCGGTGCCGGCGGCAGCGGCAAGACACTTCTGGCGCGACACCTGATGCATGAGCTGCGGCATTGGCGACCGCAAGGTGTGACCTGGGTTGACCTGCTGGAGGTGCAGGAACTCGGGGCGGTGCCTGGCGCGGTGGCGGCGGCGCTCGGGTTCGAGGTGGGAGGAACCTCACCCCAGGCACTGGCGCAAGCACTGCGCGGCTCAGACCGGTTGCTGGTACTGGACAACGCCGAGCATCTGCTTCCAGCCGTCGTGGAGGTGGTGCGCGCCGTGCGCGAGGCCGCGCCGGAGTTGCGCGTACTGGTGACGAGTCAAGCGCCGCTGAAGCTGCCGGATGAAAAGCGTTTGGTCCTGCTTGGACTCGCCGTGCCAGCCTGGCCCTGCACCGCCGACGAGGCGCGCGGGTTCGGGGCGGTGGCACTGTTCATCGACCGGGCGCGGCAAGTCGATCGGCGGTTCCGGCTCGACGCGACCACGGTGGGCGACGTAGTGGCAATATGCACCGCGCTCGACGGCTCGGCGCTGGGCCTGCAACTGGCGGCGTCGCTGCTGGCCATGTGCCCGCTGGCGGAGGTGCGTCGCCGGCTGGTGCACGAGCGCCCCACGGCCGGCGAGCCGGGGCCAGCGCCGGCCGAGAATGTGCTGGGTGCCGCGCTCGCCTGGTCGCACGGACTACTGGCCGACGAACCGCGGCGCGTGTTCCGCCGGCTCGCCGCAGCCCTTGGGCCACTGCCGCTGCCAATGCTGTGCGCAGTGGTCGGCGACGAGACGCTCGACACCACTGCGGCGGCCGACGCATTGTCGGACCTCGTGGACCGCTCGCTCGTTACCTGTGAGGTTCCCGAGGGCGACGAGTCACCGCGCTACCGGCTGCTCGACGCCCCACGGGCGCTGGCGTTGGAAGCGCTGCAGGCCAGCGGCGAAGCCCCCACCTTGCGGGCACGGCTGGCGGCCGAAGTCGCTGCGCTGGCCCGGGAGGCGCAGCTTGTTTACCTGCGTGACGGCATTCTTCTTGCCGAGGCGGTGGCACTTGGCGACTGGCCGGCCGCCGCCGACGTCCAAGCGGCGCTGCACTGGGCCCTGGAGCATGATCTCGAGGCCGCCGCGGCGATCGCGCGAACCGCCGCCAACCAGCAGCTCCCCGCAAGCGAGCGCATGGCCTGCGCCGCGCGCCTGGTGGACGGCGCTACCGGCCTGTCGGCATATGCGGCAGGCGAAGCGCTGCTGGCGGCGGCTACGCTTACCAAGCATTCCGACCTTGACCGGCGGCGCCAACTATTCATGCAGGCAGCCGAGCGCTACGCCGAGGCCGGTTCGCCGCGCGATCGCTACTACGCGCTGGCCCGTGCCGCCGAGGCTGCCGCCGTGCACCGCACCCCGGCGCTGGCCGACGTGCCACTGGCGCAGGCGCGGGCGCTGGAGGATCCATCCTGGCCGGCGGGTCTGCGCCATGTGCTGGCGGCGGCCGAGGCCGCCCTCGTCAGTGCCCGCGACGACCTCCACGCAGCGGTGCCTGCCTGGCGCCGGGCGCTGGAGCTGGGCCGGGCGTCCGGGGCCCCGCCGCTGTCCGTGCTGGTGTCGCTGGCCGACGCCGAACTCACTGTGGGTCAATTCGACGCCGCCGCCGCGCATCTGCAGGAGGCGGCGGAGCTCACGCAGCGCCGCGGCCGCCTGAGTGATCGCTGGACCTTCATCCTCCCCAACCTCGCCGCCGCCCGCCTGCTGCAAGGCGACACGGCCGGCGCGCGCGAAGCGGCCGCCGAGGCGTGGCCGCACGCGCGCGGCCTCGACGCCGACGCTTGGTGGGCCGACCACCTGGCGTTGTTGGCGGCGCGCGAGGCCCGCCCGCACACCGCAGCGCTTCTACTGGGCCTGGCGGATGCCGCCTACCTGCGCATCAGAGGCGGGCGGCACCAACTCGAGGCGCGGCACGCCACATTGGCGGCCGAGGCAGCACGCGAAGCGCTTGGCGACGCACGCTTCGAGGCGTTGCGTATCGCCGGAAGTTCTGCAGATTCGGAAGAGGTGGTACAGCGCGCGGCTTTGGCAACGGAGGACATGGCCTGGCCTTGAGGCGCGCCGCCCGCCGCAGCCGCAACTTGACGGCGCGCTAGCCCTGCGCGCCCTTGGCCGGAAGCGTCATCAGACGCGGAACACCAGGATCACCGTGGCCGTGGCGGCGCACATCGTGGCATTCACGATGTTCACCACCACGGCGCGTGTCCATCGCTGGTCGAGCTCATAGAGCCACATCGCCATCGTCAGGTTGGAACCAAGCCAGATGCCCCAGGTCCACAGCGAGTGTTGGCTGGAGTCGCCGCTGGCGCAAATCGCCCAAAGTGTCGGCAGATAGGACACCACGCGTGCGGAACTGAAAAGGGTAAACGCCCAGGTAAGCAGCTTGAGGTAGTACGTGCGCTGCGGCGGCTTGGCCTCCGCCATGGAGTGGTTGCCGTCGACCACGAGCGACGGAACGGATGACAGCGGTGGCCTCCGAACCTCGGCGACTGTTGGCAGTGGCGTGCTGCGTGACATGCCGCTCATGATCCGCACGAGTGCGGCGGCCGTCCTTAAGCGACCTAAAACGTGATGCGCAGCTTCCCAAGGTGCGCAGGATCCGGGATGGATGGTGCCGGCATCGACCGAGGGGGCGAGAGCGTACACTGCCGTCGCCCGACATTGATCCTGAATTCACCGAGCGCCTGGTCCCCCGTCATCGCGTTGTCTTACTCCCGGAACTTCAATGCCCCACTTCACGCAAACCGAGTTGTTCACCGACACCGACGGCCGCGCCCGTTTCCGCGAGTCCACCATTGCGTTGTCCGAGGGCACGGAACAGGCGCGCCTGTCCGCCATCGCGCATGCCACCGGCCTGCAATTTCGCGAAAGTCCGGTGGGCTTCACCAATCCGTTTCATTGCTCGCAGAAACCGCAGTGGCTCTTCGTCCTGTCGGGCAGCATGGAAATCGGTCTACAGGATGGCACTACCCGCACCTTCGGCCCCGGCCAGCACTTCCTCTCGGCGGACACCTTGCCGGAAGGTGCAACCTTCGACGCGAAGTTGCATGGTCATCGCAGTCGCCAGCTTGGCCCCACCCCGCTGGTGACATTGTTCATCAAGCTGTAACAACGCACCGGTCGATTGCCCGCCGTGCCGCGCGCCCTGCCAACACTTCGATCGCAGCGCTGTTTTGCGATGGTCACCACACGCGAGTTCGCGCACCGACTACGCACGCAGCCGATGGGCATGCGCTCTATCAGCAGCACGTGACCCAGGCCGATGCCGGCTGCCACTTCGGTTTCCTCGAAACCCGCACCGCGCAACGCATGCCCGAATCCGACATCTTCCAGGAGCACCCTACCCCATGGATATGCCCCGCAACACCTTCAAGCAAGCATTGAACGAGAGCCGCATGGTGTACGGCACCTGGCTCATGAGCGGTGCGCCGTCCACTGCCGAGG
>JANNQY010000163.1:0-4991 GCA_031400995.1 Lysobacteraceae bacterium | reverse complement strand
CATCCGCGGCCTGATCGAGATCCTGGAAAACCCGGAAGTGCTGCTCGAGGTGATCCGCACCGAGCTGCGCAACCTGCGCGAGGAGTACGCCGACGCCCGCCGCACCGAGATCCGCCCGGGCGAGGAAGACCTGGACATCCTCGACCTGATCGCTTCGGAAGACGTGGTGGTCACGCTCTCGCATGCCGGCTACGCCAAGCGCCAGCCGCTCACCACCTATCGGGCCCAGAAGCGCGGCGGCAAGGGCCGTTCGGCCACGGCGATGAAGGAGGAAGACTTCATCGACCGCCTGTGGATCGTCAATACCCACGACACCCTGCTCACGTTTACCAGCACCGGCCGGGTGTTCTGGCTCAAGGTTTACCAGCTGCCCGACGCCGGCCCCAATTCGCGCGGCCGGCCCATCATCAACTGGATTCCGCTGCAGGAAGGCGAGAAAGTGCAGGCGGTGCTGCCGGTGCGGGAGTTCGACGACAGCCACTTCGTGTTCTTCGCCACCCGCGACGGCACGGTGAAAAAAACCCCGCTCAGCGAGTATTCGCGCCCGCGCTCCACCGGCATCTGGGCCATCAACCTCGATGAAGGCGACGGCCTGGTGGACGTGCAGCTCACCAACGGCCAGCGCGACATCATGCTGTTCGCCAGCAACGGCAAGGCGGTGCGCTTCGATGAAACCGAAGTGCGCTCCATGGGCCGCACCGCCACCGGCGTGCGCGGCATGCGCCTGAAGGATGACGGCGAGGGGCAGGGCGCGAAGGTCGTGAGCCTGATCGTGGTGGATGGGGATGGCGACATCCTCACCGCCAGCGCCAAGGGCTTCGGCAAGCGCACCCCGGCGGCCGAGTACCCCCGCAAGGGCCGCGGCACCCAGGGCGTGATCGCGCTGCAAACCAGCGGCCGCAACGGCAGCCTGGTGGGTGCCATCCAGCTCACCGAGCAGCATGAAATCCTGCTGATCTCCGACCAGGGCACCTTGGTGCGCACCCGTGCCTCCGAAGTGTCGCAGGTGGGCCGAAACACCCAGGGCGTCACCCTGATGCGAGTGGCGCAGGACGAGTCGCTGATCGCGGTGGAGCGCGTGGACGTGATCGAGACCGACTTGGCCGACGACGACAGCGCGGCCATCACGGAGCCCTCGCAGCCCCAGCCCGAGGCTTGACGCTTGGGCCGCGCGCAAATCAGTGCGCGGCCTTTACTTCCAAGCCGTTCCCCGATGGAGAGCTGCATGCGCCTGACCCGACGTGCCGCGGCCTGGATGGCCGCCCCCCTGCTGCTGCTGTTGCTGCTGCCGGCAGCCGCCCAGCCGCAGGACGCTGCCGGCAAGGTGCGCTCCAGTGACGCCGCCCGGATCGCGGCCGCGCGCGACCGCGTGCTGCCGGTAGTGGTGAGCATCCTCACCGTGCGCCAGGACCATCAGCAGGGTGAGCCGGTGCTCAGCGTTTCCAGCGGCAGCGGCACCGTGATCTCCGCGCAGGGCCACATCGCCACCAACGCCCACGTCACCCAGAACGGCCGCAGCTTCCGGGTGGTGTTCTCCGACGGCCGTGAACTGCCGGCGCGCCTGGTGGGCACCGACACGCTGTCGGACCTGGCGGTGCTGCAGGCGCAGCCGCCGGCACCGGAAGTCTTCGCGTACGCCGAGTTCGCCAGCGTGCTGGACCTGCAGCCCGGCGACACCGTGCTGGCGATGGGCGCGCCTTGGGGCCTGTCCAACTCCATGAGTGCCGGCGTGGTGAACAACCCGCGCCGCTTGCTGGTGTCGCTGTTCGACGATGAAGCCGACTACGAAGATCGCTTGGGCGCCGACCAGCCCACCGGCCGCTACTACGCCTGGATCCAGCACGACGCCGCCATCGCCCCTGGCAACTCGGGCGGCCCCTTGGTGGATCTGTCGGGCCGCATCGTCGGCGTGAATACCCGGGGCATGATCCTGGGCGGCGACCTGGCCTTCGCCATTCCCGGCCCCGACGCCGGCGAAGTGGTTCGTGCGCTGATCGCCAACGGCCGCATCGAGCGAGCCCATCTGGGCTTTCGCCTGCGTTCGCTCAAGGGCACCGGGCTGAAGGAGGGCGTGCTGGTGAATGCGGTGGAGCGCGGTTCGGCGGCGGAAAAAGCCGGCCTGCGCGCCGGTGATCGCATTCTGACTTTGCAAGGTGAGCCGCTGAGTGCGCGCCAGCCGGTGGACGTACCGGCCCTGCAGCGGCGCATTGCCGAGCTGCCCATCGGCCAGCCGGTAACGCTGGGCATAGACCGCGCTGGCAAGCGCAGTAGCCTGCGCCTGGTAGCCGCCGCGCAGCCTGACGACAGCCAGCAGGAGCGCGCGTTCGCGCCTTTCGGGCTGTCGGTAATCGAGCTCACGCCCGCCATGGGCCTGCGCCGCAACCTCGACGCCGCCGACGGCTTGCTGATCACCGGCATCCGCCCCGGCGGCCCCGCGGCCATCGCCAGGCCTGCGCTGGCCCCGGGCGATCTGATCCGCCGCGTCAACGGCAAGCCGGTGGCCACTCTGGCCGCGCTGCAGGCCGCGGCGGGCGCACCATCGGCCGACGACAAGCCACTGGTGATTGAATTCCAGCGTGAAGCCGAGCAGCGCCTCGCGCTGCTCGCGCCGCGCTACGGCGACCGCGTGCGCACGCCGCAGCCCGAGCTGGCGAAGGCCTGGTCCGGCGTGGAAGTGCAGCCGGTCACTGCTTCGCTGGCGCGCGACCTGGGCTTGGCGGCGCCGGGCTATCGCATCATCCGTATCTTTCCGGGCAGCCCGCTCGCCGCGGCCGGCGCGCGGGTAGGCGACCTGCTTACGGCGCTGGACGGCGAGCCGCTGCGCGCGGCCAACGAGAACTCTGCCGACGGTTTCCACCTGCGCGTTCGCGACCTGACCATCGGCAGCGCGGCCCGTTTCGACGCCCTGCGCGACGGCAAGCCGAAGTCATTCGCACTCACGTTGGCCGAGTCGCCGGTGAACACCTCGGGCCTGCGCACCCTGGCCCTCACCCGGCTGCGTGCGCAGCTGCGAGAGTTGGGTTTCTACGACCGCGCTGCGCAGCGCCTGCCGGCCCAGCAGGCCGGCGTGGTGGTGGATGGCGTGGAAGCCGGCGGCCCCGCCGGCCTGGCCCACCTGCAGGGCGGCGACGTCATCATCAGCCTGGCTGGCGAACCGGTGCGCGACCTGGCCGGGCTGGCGCAGCGGCTGGACGCGGCGCTGGCGTCCGGCAACGGCCAGGTGATCCCGCTGCAGGTGATCCGCGGCAGCGAAACCCGCATCCTTTACCTCGAACGCTACTGGCTGACGGAGACCCCATGATCTTGGCTCGCGCGTTTGCCCTCACCGTCCTGCTGCTGTTGGCACCGCAGGCCCCCGCCGCCGCCCCGGTGAAGGACTATCGCGAGGTCTACCGCGACCTCGTCGCCCAGCACGCCGACGCCGTGGTGACGGTGAAGTTCGTGATGTCGGTGACCAACTCGGGGAACGAGCAGCGCATCGAAGACCGCACCCAGGCCATCATGGTCAGCGCCGACGGCCTGCTGCTGGTCCCCGACCGTGCCGTGAGCCTGGACTTCGCCAAGTTCGGCGGCGGCACCCCCGGGCAGGCTTCGCCAGTGGCCAAGTCCAGCGATTTCCGCGTGCGCCTGGCCAACACCGAAGACTGGCTGCCCGCCGATCTGGTCACCCGTGATGCCGAACTGGGCCTGGCCTGGCTGCGCGTGCGCAATCCGCCCGGCGCGCTGCCGTGGGTGGATTTGGCGCAGGGCATCAAGGCCGAGCCGGGCATGGTTTTTTTCTCCCTGCTTCGTACGTCGGACGAGTGGGGCGGGGTGCCGGTGTTCCGCCCGGGACTGGTGCTGGGCGAAACCCGCACGCCCACTTTCCGGCTGATGGTCGACGGCGTGCCCGGCCTGGCGTTTTCGCACGACGGCAAGCCGATGGGCTATGTGGATATCGACCTGGCGGCGATGTCGCGCGCTGGCGGCACCGGACTGGGCCTGGACATGGCCGACCTGGCGCTGCGGATGACGCCGGTTGAGAAAGTGGCGGCCGCCACCGCGCAGGCAGCCAAGCTTCCGGTGGCCGGCGAGGAATAATCCCAGCGTTGTCCGATGCCCGCCACTTTGTAGCATCCCGGCGCCACTTCGCCGCCCACAAGCGCCACAAGCCCCGTCCTATACTGGCCGCCACCCCCGGGAGCCAGACATGTCCGCACATCGCCGCCTGCGCCGCACCCTGATACTGGCGCTGCTAGCCATGGCGCTGTGCGCCGTGGCGGGGTGCAAGCGCGACGCCAACCAGGTGCCGGAGCTGCAGGCCGGCGCCCCGGTGGATGCGCGTCAAGCCGTGGAAGGCTTCGCGCTGGTGTCGGCGGGCCGCGGTGAGCACGAGGGCCAACTGGCCATCGAGCTGGCGTTCTCCCAGCCGCTGGCGGCCAGCCAGGCCTTCGACAGCCTGCTGGTGGTCACTGGTTCACAAGGCCAGGTAGTGAAAGGCAGCTGGGTGCTGGATGGCGAAGCCAACAAGCTGCGCTTTCCCTACGTCGAGGCCGACCGTGACTACAGCGTGCTGCTGCGCGCTGGCCTGGCCTCGGCCGACGGCAAGGCGCTGGGCAAAGACGATACGCGCCGGGTGAACACGGGCCCGGTGGAGCCGGCGGTCGGCTTCGCTTCGCAGGGCAGCGTGCTGCCCGCGCGCGATACCCGCGGCCTGCCGGTGGTGTCGGTGAACGTGCCCGAAGTGGACGTGGAATTCCTGCGCGTGCGCGACAGCGAAGTGGCGAACTTCTTCGTCAGCTACCAGCGCGGCGGCCGCCGCGGCGGCTGGGAGCTGGGCGAGAGCGAGTGGCAGAACCGCGTGGCCATCACCCAGGTGGCGGATTCGGTGTACCTCAACCGCTTCGTGCTGGGCGGCGCCGACAACGAGCGCCGGCTGAGCTACCTGCCGGTGCAAAACATTCCCCAGCTGCAGGAACCAGGCTTGTATTTCGCCCTGATGCGCCAGGTGG
>JANNQY010000162.1:0-3319 GCA_031400995.1 Lysobacteraceae bacterium | reverse complement strand
TGCACCCTCCCCAGAGTCGCATTTGGAAACTAGTGCCCTTGCCGAGCCAGGCCAAGCGACGACGTCGCGCCCGGGCGTAGGAAAATGGCGCGAGCCGCAGGCTTGTTCGACAACATAGTGCAGCGCCGCCAAAACCAGCGCGAAATCCTGCCTTTTGCCAAGTATCGCTAACCAGGTAAGGAGCTACGCCACTGGCCCTGCGGCTATGCTTGCGTGTCTATGCGGCAACGCCGCTGCCTCTGGGACACCGCATGAACCTTGGCCGCCGGGCCGCATTGCTAGCCCTGTCGCTGCTGTTGCCTGCGGTGTACTTGGCCAGCGTGGTGGGTTTCACCCTTGCGACGCTGCGCGTGGGAGACAACGACCGCGCCATCGTCTGGGTGGCCGGTACGCCTGCGCAGCTGGCCGCGGCGTCGCTGAGCCTCCAGGCCAATGAGTGGTTTACCGATGTGCGGGTGGATGCCGCAAGCGCCCAGTTGCCCGCACCTGCGGAATGTCCAGTGCAGGCGCGGCAGCTCTCCCTGGGCAAGCTGCGTCAGGAAGAAACCCAGGCGGCACGCGAACTGATCGAGGCCATTGCCCAGGACAACGGCGCCCGCATTTGCCGCAGCCAGATGTACGTGATCAATGAATCCCGCGCCGGCCAAATGCGGCCAGTGACCGCTGCCTTGGCCAGCGCCGTGCTGGAATCGTGCCTGCTGCCGCTGGCGCTGGTGTTGGCCATCTTCCTTACGTTTGCCAGCCGTTTGGGCCTGCGGCTGCAGGCAACGCATCCGCTTTCGCGACGTCGCCAGCTGGCGCTGGGACTGGCGGCCGCCTTGGGTTGGTGGCTGGCGATGCTGTTGCTGGATGCCGCGCTTCGCTCGTTCGGGATCGCCGTGGCGCCGGCCGAGCCTTGGTCGGCTTCGGCCCTGGGCCCGGGGCTGGTAATGGCCATCGTCATGGTGGAGCCATTGCTGTGCGAACTGTCATTCCGCGCATGGATGCTTCCGCTGTCCGAACGGGCGCTGGGCGCATGGCCTGCCGCGATGGCTTCCACCCTGGCCTACGCGGTGGCGCAATTACCGCCGACGTTTGGCGACGCCGGACCTGCCCTGGTTCTGGGCGCCATCAACTCCGCGATGTACCTGAAAACACGGTCGCTGCTGGCCTGCGTTCTGTGCAGCGCGCTGGCCAGCGCCAGCGTTTTCCTCCCGATCTGGCCGTGAGTCTTCACACGTGCAGCTATGCCGCTTTGCAATGGCTTTGGCCGGGGCACCCTTGTACGATCGAGTGTATGAACAACACGTCCAAGCCCCTCAACGCCGCTCGCACCGGCCGTCACCTGCCGGCGCTGTCCCTGCTGGCAATCGCGCTGCTCATGGATGCCTTCAAGCCTGCGGCGGCAACAGCCTCGCTGCACTGCCCCGAAGGCCGCCCCTGCCCATCGCCACCGGTGAGCATCTGGGCACCCTACCCGTTCTACAACGGCAACGTGGACTATGCGGTGGGCATTGCCTACGCGGCCACGGGCGTGATCCAGCCGCAGTTCGGCTTCGTCGCCAACGCTTTCGTCAGCAGCAACAACACCGTCGCTGCGTTCCTGCTGGCCAGTGACTACCAGTTGGGCGAGGACAGCCGTTTCTTTGCTGATTTCAGCCTGTTCGGCGGCGAGTTTGGTCGCGTGCAGACGTTCCAGGACGGCAACCCCGATTTCACCAATGAGACGGCCGGCTCCAACGATTCCAGCCAGGACAACTACCTGGAGGCCGAAGGCAACGACCTGTTCGTGCGCCTGCCTATCCGCTACCTGCTGCCCATCGGCGCCGGCCGCGACGAGGTCATCCACACCTACCGCACCCAAGGTGGCCTGCTTTTGCCCGCCACCGGCACCGCCGGCGAGCGCTGGAATCCGCTGGCAGGCGGCCGCACCATCATCGAGTTAACGCCCTTCTACCGCGACCAGGACCTTGAGCTGGATATCGGCGGTGAAAGCACGCTCACCACCAGCGGCCTCACCCTGCGCATCGATTACGACAACACCGACTGGTGGAACAACCCGTCCAAGGGCAGCCGCACCCAGTTTGCGGTGACGCATGACTGGAGCGGCGAAGAGAAAGGCAACACGCAGTGGACGCAGATGGAGGCGCAGTACTCCAAGTTCTGGTCACTGGGTGCGGGCAGTCGCGCCCAGGCACGCGTGATCGCGTTCGACGCCTGGGTGTCCGATGTGCCGTCGTGGAATGATTTCGACACCGTCAACGGCCAGCCCCTTTATCACCGCCCGCCGGTTTTCATGGGCTCCACCTTGGGCGGCCTGTTCCGCCAGCGCGGTTTCGCCACCAGCCGCTTCAACGACCGCAGCGCGGTCAATTACATCGTGGAGTATCGCCACACCACCGGCCGCAGCCTGCTGGCGCGGTTCGGCTTCCTGGATCACTTCGGCGTCGACTTCACCCAGTTGGTGGGCTTCGTGGAAATGGGCCGGGTGGCGCCGGAGTTCGACCTGGGCGAACTGCACGAGGACATGAAGTTCACCTACGGCATCGGCCTGCGGGCGTCGGCGCAGAGTTTGATCGTGCGCGCGGATATGGGCTTTTCGGACGAAGGCGCGCAGCTTCAGATGTTCGTGACCCAGCCGTTCTGAGTTGAACGGGGGGACATCATTGCCCATCACATCTCGAAAAGATCTTTCTTTGGCAGCGGGTAGCCGTCGGACTCGATTATCGGGCCCTTCATGACACGAACAACCCAACAGCCCGCGGCGAGGGTTGGCACGAACGTCCAGTAGGAGGCCGCGGCACCCGCCAGCACGAACCACGCCTGCAGCTGCTGTTTGTGCTCTTCGTAGGTCGGGTTGGCCGGGAACAGCCCCCAGATGATGGCCGCCACCAGCAGCGGCAGCAGTGTGCCGGCCGCAAGGAACCAAGGCCAGGCGCGCAGAAGCTGGGTTTCCAGACCGGGCTCATTGCCGGGAAGTGGCTTGGGCATCTTTCGCGCTCCAGCTCTAGGCTGTAAAACGTACGCCGCTGGTCGGCATCGATGCGTGAAGAATTGCGGCCCGATACCCGCCCCCTGCAAGGGCCCTTGATCAGGAGCGCCCAGCGGAAGGTGGCGGAGAGAGTGGGATTCGAACCCACGGAAGGTTTGACCCTTCGGCGGTTTTCAAGACCGCTGCCTTAAACCACTCGGCCATCTCTCCGGATTTTTTCTGGTCGGGCTATCGGGACTGAAGTCCCTCCTACAACAAACCCACCTGTGGGAGGGACTTTAGTCCCGATGCTTTTGCGAGAGGCTCGGGACTGAAGTCCCTCCCACGGGAGTCTGCCGCCGGGGGGAG
>JANNQY010000161.1:0-2005 GCA_031400995.1 Lysobacteraceae bacterium | reverse complement strand
ACGATGGCGATCTGCATCACCTGCTCCTGGAACAGCGGGATGCCCAGGGTGCGGCTGAGCACTTTTTCCAGCGCCGGCGACGGATACACCACGGCCTCGCGGCCCTGCCGGCGCTGCAGGTAGGGGTGCACCATCTTTCCTTCGATAGGGCCGGGCCGGACGATGGCCACCTGCACCACCAGGTCGTAGTAGCAGGCCGGCTTGAGCCGCGGCAGCATCGCCATCTGCGCGCGGCTTTCTATCTGGAACGCGCCGATGGTGTCGGCGCGCTGGATCATGGCGTACACCGCCGGGTCTTCGGCCGGGATGTCCTGCACGGTGAGGTCGCGGCGGCCGCTGGCGCGCAGCATCTGCAGGCAGCGGGCGATGGCGCCCAGCATGCCAATGCCCAGCACGTCCACCTTCATCAGGCCCAGGGTGTCCAGGTCGTCCTTGTCCCACTGGATGACGGTGCGGTCGGGCATGGCGGCGTTTTCCACCGGCACCAGCGTGTGCAGGGGCGCGTCGGAGATGACGAAGCCACCGGGATGCTGGGACAAGTGCCGCGGGAAGTTGAGCAGTTGCGCGGTGAGCGCGAGCACGCGCTTGAGCGCGGGGTTTTCCGGGTCGAAGCCGGCTTCGCGCAGGCGGTCGTCGGCCGGCAGCGCGCTGTCCCAGCGGCCCAGGGTGCGCGCCAGGCGGTCTACTTGATCTGGCGCCAAGCCCAGGGCCTTGGCGACGTCGCGAATGGTGCTGCGCCCGGAATACGTGGTGGCGATGGCGGTGAGCGCGGCGCGCTCGCGGCCGTAGCGGGCGTACACGTACTGGATCACTTCCTCGCGCCGGGTGGAGTCGAAATCCACGTCGATGTCCGGCGGCTCCTTGCGCTCGCGCGAGATGAAGCGCTCCATCAGCATGCCGATGCGCGCCGGGTCCACCTCGGTGATGCCCAGCACGTAGCACACCACCGAATTGGCGGCCGAGCCGCGGCCCTGGCAGACGATGCCCTGGCTGCGCGCGAAGCGCACGATGTCGTGCACGGTGAGGAAATAGGATTCGTATTCGAGTTCGGCAATCAGCGCCAGCTCGTCGTTGATCTTGTGCACCACCTCCGCCGGCACGCCCGCGGGCCAGCGCCAGCGCGCGCCCTCTTCGCTCAGCTGGCGCAGCCAGGTGCAGGGCGCATGGCCATCGGGCACCACCTCGCGCGGGTACTGGTACTTCAGTTGGTCCAAGGTGAACGTGCAGCGCTCGGCCACGCGCAGGGTTTCGGCCAGCAGTTCGGGCGGGTAGACCTGGGCCAGCATTTCGCGCTTGCGCAGATGGCGCTCGCCGTTGGGAAACAGGCGCTCGCCGGCTTCGCCCACGGTGGTGCGGTGGCGGATGGCGGTAACGGTGTCCTGCAGCGCGCGGCGGCCGCGGGCATGCATGTGCACGTCGCCGGCGGCCACCAGCGGCAGGCCGAGCGTGGCGCCGAGCTCTAGCAGCTGCTGCAGGCGGCGGGCGTCGCGGGCGCCGCGGTGCAGCTCCACGGCGATCCAGCTGCGGCCGGGGAAGCGCGCCTGCAGCCACGCGCCCTGCGCCGGGTCGGGCGCGGCGCCGGGCAGCCACAGCGCCAGCAGGCCGTCGGTGTCGCTGCCGATGTCGGCCATGGCCAGCCGGTAGCTCCCCTTGCTGGCGCGGCGTCGGCCCACGGTGATCCAGCGGCACAAGGTCTGGTAGCCCTGCAGTGTCTGCGCGAGCAGCACCAGCCTGGGGCCTTTTTCCAGTGCGATCTCGCTGCCAACGATCAGGGCGACGCCGGTTTTCTTCGATGCTTCGAACGCCCGGACGATGCCGGCCATCGAGGCTTCGTCGGTGATGGCCAACGCGCGATAACCCAAGGCCTTCGCCCGCTCGAACAGCTCCTGCGCCGAACTCGCCCCGCGCAGGAAGCTGAAGTTCGACAGGCAGTGCAGCTCCACATACCCCGGCAGCAAAACAGGGGTCAGAGTACCTTTTTGCAAGGGCGCCCCATCCTGGGGCG
>JANNQY010000160.1:0-5756 GCA_031400995.1 Lysobacteraceae bacterium | reverse complement strand
GGAAAGCACGGCCGCGCCCGCTTGCACGCGACCCGACGCTGGGAGATGCTGCGTCCCTCACGAAGCGCCACCGCGGCGCAAACTTCCCGGTGCCCGCCATGCCGCAAGTCCGCATCATCAAGAAGTATCCAAACCGCCGGCTCTACGACACCGAGATATCCAGCTACATCACGCTTGAGGACGTGCGCCAGCTGATCCTGGATCGCGAAGCCTTCACCATCCGCGACGCCCGCAGCGGCAGCGACCTCACCCGCGGCGTACTGATGCAGATAATCGCCGAGCATGAAGAGCACGGCCAACCCATCTTCACCAGCGAACTGCTCACCCAGGTCATCCGCTTCCGCGGCGATTCGCTGCAGGGGGCGCTGGGTAGCTTTCTCGAACGCAGCCTGCAGTTTTTCCTGGACCAGCAGCAGACCGTGCGCAGCCAGATCGGCAGCTTGGTGGGGCAGGCGCCGTGGGCCCTGCTCAACCAGCTGGCCGAACGCAACATGGAGCTGTGGCGCACCTTTCAGCAGGGCCTCGGCGGCAGTGCAGCACCCGCCGCGCCCAAGACGCGCAGCAAGCCGCGCAGCAAAGCCAGCCTGCGCTGATCCGCGCTAGAGCTCGCGCACCACGCGCAGGCCCAGGCGGGCGTGCGTGGTGTCGGCGGGCGATGCCTGCCGATACGCCGAACGCGCACGGTCCAGGGTGCTGGCCCAGGACGCGCCGCGGACAACACGCTCCTCGCAGCCCGGATTCACCCAGGCGCTGCCGTCGCCAGGCGCGCGGCGGTAGCTGTCGTGCCAGCAGTCCTGCACCCACTCCGACACGTTGCCGATCAAGTCGAAGGTACCCAGCGCCTCGGCTGGGAAACTACGCACCGGCGCTGGACCCCAGTGGCCGTCGGCGTAGCCGGCAATCGCGTTGGACCACTGGCGCCGGAGTTCGGACACATCCTGGTCGCCGGTGAGATTGCCGACCACGCGAGCCGGAGCCTGCGCGCCCCACGCGTAGGCTTCGGCGCGCCCGCCGCGCAGCGCGAACTCAAACTCGGCTTCGCTGGGAAGACGATAGCTCTGCCCGGTCTGCGCCGACAGCCACGCGGCGTAGGCCTGGGCGTCCTCGAAGGCGATGTGCACCACCGGCAGCTCTGCGGCGGCGGGCTTGCCAGCGTGGTCCCGGCGCCAGTCCACGCGGCTGTGCTCGCTCATCACGCCACCGCGCTCGTCGTAGACCGTGGAGCGGCCGCGCCGGGTGGCCAGGCTCCGATAAAGCGTCGCCTCGACGAAGCGCTTGAAGTCGCCCACGGTGGTTTCATTGCGGGCGATGGCGAACCCACGCTTGAACTCCACGTCATGCGCCGGACCCTCGCTCTCCTGCCGCTGCGCCTCGTCCTCGGGCGAGCCCATCACGAAACGGCCGTGCGGCAGCACCACCATCTCGGGGCCTTCGCCGCCGGCGGCAAGTGGATCGCGGAACACTTGGCCCGGCCGAAATCGGCCGTAGTGCCGCGCCAGTTCGATGCGCTCGGCCAGGGCGTCCATGCCCACCGATTGCAGCGACACCACCTCAGCCTGCTGCAGCCGCCGCGCCGCCAGCTCCAGATCCAGCGCATCCACGGCGGCGTGGCCCTGCCCCAGCAGTTGGTCGGTGCGCACTTGGCGCAGTTCGCTGATGCGCGCACTGCGGTCCTGGTGCGCCGGGGAATTGGCGAGGATGCGGGCAGCGTCGGCCATCAGCGCTTCGGAGTCGGCGTACTCGCCGGCCTGCGCCGCCGCCAAGGCGCGGTTGAGATGATCGTCCTGCAGCCGCACCAGGCCGTCGCGCGCGGGCAGGAACTCAGGATAGGCCTGCAGCGCCTCGCGATACGCCGCCACCGCACTCTTGGCCTCGGGCTTGAAGATGCGGCCAGCCTGGGCGCGCGCATCGCCGCGCCCGGTCAACTGCTGCGCGCGCTGCGCGGCGGCGATGGCCTGGCGATAGGACGCCAGTTCCGGATGTTGGGGCTGGGCGCGGGTGACGATGCGTTCGATGCGCTGCGCGTCCGGCACCCGGCCTTCCGACAAGCCCTGGCGGCCGTTCGCAAGCAGCGCCAAGGCCACGGCATCCACGCCGGCCAAGGCATCGGCCTGCGTGGGGTCGGTGGCCAGAACGCCCAGGTACAGCTCCAGCGCACCGGGCTCCGATGGCTCCGGCGGCTCGGCCTCGAGCGTTGACTCCGCGGGCGCACTGGCGAGTTCCTCGCCCACGCTGAGCCAGCGGCCGGCCTCCAGCGCCTCGGCCGCCGCGCGCAGCGCGGCGCGCTGGCGGGCCTCGGGGATCGCGTCGATCGCGGGTGCCCAGTCGGGCACCTCGGGCGCCACTTCGGCCGGGGCCTCGTCCACCTCGGCTTCCAAATCCACCGGATCCACGGGCGCAGGCGCCTCCGGAGCGGATGCGGCACCCGGTGCTGGCTGCGCGCCGCAGCCCGCCAGCAGGCAGGCGATGAGCAACGCGATGGGCAGCAGGCTTACATGCAAGGGATTCATCCGCGTGAGTTTGCGCCCGAAGTATCGCAGCGACATGGGCGTCCCGAACTTAGGCTAAGGTGCCCGCTTCTGGCAACCGCAGTGCAGCCCTTGAGCCTCTGGATAAACACCCCGCAAGCCCTGTCCGAACGCCTCGCCCGCTGGGCCGGCCAGCCCCTGGTGGCCCTGGACACCGAATTCATCCGGGAACGCACCTATTACCCGCAGCTGGCGCTGGTGCAGCTGGCCATTCCCGGCGACATCCTGCTGGTGGACCCACTGGTGCCCGGCATGGACGCGGCGCTGCGGCCGCTGCTGGTGGATCCGGCCGTCACCAAGCTGATGCACAGCGCCAGCGAGGACCTGCAGGCGCTAATGCGTGGCTGTGCGGCCCTGCCCGCGCCGCTGTTCGACACCCAGGTGGCCGCGGCGCTGGTGGGCCTGGGCGCCGGCCTGGGCTACCAGAAGCTGGTGGAACAGGTCACCGGCATCACCCTGGCCAAGGGCGAGACCCGCTCGGACTGGCTGCGCCGGCCGCTGAGCGCGGCGCAGATCGAGTACGCGGCCGACGACGTGCGCTACCTGCATGAAGTGCACGCGCAGCTGGACCGCCTGCTGGCCGAAAAATCCCGCCATGCCTGGCTGCAGTCCGACGCCGAGCGCTCGCTGCGCCAGGCCGCGCAGGAGGGCGAGGAGCCGTGGCCGCACCTGGCCGTGCGCAGCGCGCAGAGCCTGGACGCCGACGGCCAGGCCCGGCTGTGCCGCCTGCTGCGCTGGCGCGATATCGAAGCGCGCCGCAGCGACAAGCCCAAGAGCTGGATCATCGACAACGAGCTGGCGGTGGGCCTGGCCCGCCGCCCGCCGGCCACGGAAGCCGATTTCAACGCCACGCTGGACCGCCATCCCAAGGCCCCGCGCAAATCGCGCAGCGAACTCTGGGCGCTCACCTGCGCGCCGGTGGACGCCCAGGAGCGCCAGCTGCCGCTGCTGAGCGGCGACAACCTGGACAAGCAAAAAGTGAAGGCAATGCAGGAAGCCGTGGCCGCCGTCGCACTCGCCAACGGCCTGCCGGACGGCCTGCTTTGCGCCCGCCGCCACCTGGAAACCTTGCTGGAAGGCCGCGACTGGCCCGACGCCCTCATCGGCTGGCGCCGTGAGCTGCTGGAACCTGCCCTGGCCCCGCTGCTGCCGCGCGGCTAGCCATCGCGGCGGCGCCTCCGTATAATTCACTGACCTTCTGTGGGGGGGTAGCTCAGCT
The DNA here is from genome assembly GCA_031400995.1 of Lysobacteraceae bacterium. GTDB lineage: Bacteria > Pseudomonadota > Gammaproteobacteria > Xanthomonadales > Xanthomonadaceae > Arenimonas. The sequence goes on along the minus strand of JANNQY010000160.1, from coordinate 2,009 downwards.
GGGAGAGCGCATCGTTCGCATCGATGAGGTCGTGGGTTCGATCCCCATCCTCTCCACCAAATTCTTCGGGTAACGCCCAACCAGGCCGGACCACCAGCGCAACCCGCTGGGTCCGGCCTTTTTTCTGCCCTGGCGCCGGGTATATATCAGCGTATATACTCGCCGCACAGCCCACTGGAGCCTCTCCCATGGCCGAAACCCGAATCGCCAAACTGTTCAAGAACGGCGCCAGCCAGGCCGTGAGGCTGCCTGCGGAATTCCGCTTCCAGGGAGACGAGGTGTACGTGACCCGCGACGACGTTACCGGCGATGTGGTGCTGTCCAATCGTCCGGGCGTGAAAGCTTGGAGCGAGCTGTTCCAGCTGATCCGTTCCGTAGACGCGCCCGCTGATTTCCTCATGGATCGTCCCTTGAACGGCCTGCCCCGCGAGCAGGGCGTGTTTGACGAAGTCCTGCCGCCGCCCAAGAAAAAGGCGCGCTGAACGTGCTCCATTTGCTCGACACCGATACCGCCAGTTACCTCATCCGGGGCAAGGCGCCGGCGATCGAAGCCAAGCTGCTGGCGCTGCTGCCCTCGATGGTTGCGATTTCGGTGATGACGCGTGCAGAGCTACTCTACGGCCTGAAAAGGCTACCGCCCGGGCACGGCCTGCAGCGGACGGTGCATCAATTCCTGAAGCTGGTCCGCACCCTGCCTTGGGACAGCGATGCGGCCGGCTGGTATGCCGACATCCGGCATCAACTGGTGAGCAGCGGGCAGCCGATCGGCGAGATGGACATGATGATCGCTGCACAGGCGCTTGCTTCCGGCGCCGTGCTGGTGACCAACAACAGCCGCCACTACGCGCGCATCCAGGCGCCGCTGATCCTCGCCAACTGGGCCTGAGTCGCGTTACAGCCGCCAGCGCGGCCGCGCGCTTGACAGCCCCCGCAGCGCCAAGCCAGAGTGCAGCCATGTCCCGGCACCTTTGCACCACTGCGATTACCACCTCCACTACCCTTGCGGTGGTGCGGATGGTCTTGCCTGGATAAGTAATCCACCTCGGCCCCGCACCTCGACAGAGGCGGGCCGTGTGTTGCCCCTCCTGACGATGCGCGAGGCCTCCCTACGGAGCCTCCATGAACGCGTCCCTGCTTGACCCAAAACCCGCCGCCGTCGCCCTGCGCACGCGCGCCCACAAATTCGGCGGCAGTTCGCTGGCCGACGCCAGCCGCATCAAGCACGTGGCCACCCTGCTGCTGGCCGGCGACGAACCCGGCCAGGTGGCCGTGGTGTCGGCCATGCAGGGAGTCACCAATGCGCTCATCTCGCTGGTCGACTGCGCCTGCGCCGGCCGCGACTGGCGCCCGGACTGGCTGGCGCTCAAGCAGCGCCACGCGCTCGCCGCCACCGAATTGGTGCCCGAGGATGGCGAGAGCCTGCAGGCTTGGCTGGCGCAGGAGTTCGAGCAATTGGCCGGCTTGCTGCAGGCCGTGGCGGTGCTGGGCTCGCCGGGACGGCCCACGCTGGAGCGCATCCAGGGGCTGGGCGAAGTGTGGTGCGCGCGGCTGCTGCGCGCGCACCTGGCCGAACGCGGCGCCAACTATGCGCTGCTTGATGCCCGCGAACTGCTGCACGTGCTGCCGGGCGAACTGGGCGTGGCGGTGGACTGGCCGCGCAGCCAGGCGGCGCTGGCGCAGTGGCGTAGCGCGCATCCGCAGGCACGCAGCATCGCCACCGGCTTCGTCGCCTGCGGGCCGGACGGACTGCCCACGGTGCTGGGCCGCAACGGCAGCGATTACTCGGGCGCCATCTTCGCAGCGCTGTTCGAGGCCGACGAACTGCATATCTGGACCGACGTGGACGGCGTGCTGTCGGCTGACCCGCGGCTGGTGCCCGAAGCGGTGCCGCTGCCGGCGCTGAGCTATCGCGAGGCCTGCGAGCTGGCCTATTTCGGCGCCAAGGTGATCCACCCGCAAACGCTGACGCCGGCAATGGCGCGCGGCATGCCGGTGCTGATCCGCAACAC
>JANNQY010000159.1:0-2690 GCA_031400995.1 Lysobacteraceae bacterium | reverse complement strand
TGGGTCGGCTGCCGCACCTGCCGGGGGCGCCCGCGCAGGCCCTGTCCGCGCATCTGGCAAGTGACTGGGCCTGACGGGACTTTCGGCCTAGTGTCATCTCGGCGGGCCAAGCTATACTGATCAGTATAGTAATTGGCCGGCGCTTCTGGCCCGGCCGCCTAAAACCGATCGAGGCCCCCCATGCGCCCTGTCCTGACCCTGGCAATGCTGTCCCTGCTGCTTTCCGCCTGCTCGGGCGACAACCCCGCGGAGGCCGGTGGTCCCCCGGGCGGCGCGCCGCCGCCGATGGCGGTCGAAACCACCATCGTCAAGCTCGAGCCCCTGCAGCAGGGCCTGTCCACCGTGGGCACCCTGCGCGCCGACGAGTCGGTGGTGATGCGCCCGGAAATAAACGGCCGCCTGGTGCAGATCCATTTCGAGGAAGGACAGCGCGTGCAGCGAGGCGACCCGCTGTTCACGCTGGATGCGGCCGTGGCGCGAGCGGCGATGAGCGAGGCCCAGGCCAACGTGGCCAGCGCCCAGCGCGTGAATGAGCGCGCCAGCGACCTCGGGGCGAAGCAGCTGCTGTCGCAGTCCGAGCAGGACGCGGCCCTGGTGGCCCTGAGCATTAGCAAGGCGCGCCTGGCGTCGGCCCGCGCGCAGCTGGACAAGACCGTGCTGGTGGCGCCGTTCGGCGGCGTCATCGGCCTGCGCGAAGTGAGCGTGGGTGAAGTGGTGAGCCCGGGCCAGGCGCTGGTGAACCTGGTGCGCCTGGATCCGATGGAAGTGGATTTCAGCCTGCCCGAGAACGAGCTCTCGCAGGTGTCGGTCGGCCAGCCGGTCACCGTGGTGGTGGACGCGCTGGACGGCCTGACGGTGAAGGGTGAAGTCAGCGCCATCGAGCCGGTAATTGATATCAACACCCGCAGCGCAAAAGTGCGCGCCAGCGTGGCCAACCCCGACTACACGCTGCGTCCGGGCCTGTTCGCGCGGGTCACGCTGGGCGTGGGCGACGCGGGCGCGATGGCGATCATCGTTCCCGAACAGGCGCTGCTGCAGCAGGGCGACACGCGCTTCGTTTACTTGGTGCGCGACGGCAAGGCCGTACGCGCCGACGTCAGCACCGGGCAGCGGCTGCCCGGCCGCGTGGCCATCACGTCCGGCCTCAAGGCCGGCGACGAGGTGATTACCGCCGGGCAGGCCAAGCCGATGATGTTCGAGGGTGCGGCGGTGTTCGTTGCGCCGCCCAGCGATGCCGCGCCCGAGGCCTCTGCGGCTCCGGCCGACGGCAAGTAAGCGGGGCCCGCCATGGTGCTCTCCGATCTTTCCATCCGCCGCCCGGTCTTCGCCACCGTCATCAACCTGGTGGTGGTGCTGCTGGGCATCATTGCCTATGACCGATTAGCCGTGCGCCAGATTCCGAACGTGGACACGCCGGTGATCACGGTGACCACCAACTACCCGGGCGCCAGCGCCCAGGTGATCGAATCGCAGGTGACCCAGCCGATCGAGGACGCGCTCTCGGGCGTGGAGGGCATCGAGTTCATGCAGTCGGTGAGCCGCGAGCAGTCCAGCCAGGTGACGCTGCGCTTCCGGCTGGACCGTGACCCGGACGGCGCAGCTTCCGATGTGCGCGACCGCGTGGCCCAGGCCCGCGCCGTACTGCCCGACGAAGCCGACGAGCCGATCGTGCAGAAGCAGGAGGCCGACGCCCAGCCCATCATGTACCTGGCGTTTTCGTCGGATCGGCATTCGCGCGTGGAGATCGCCGACTACGCCGAGCGGCTGGTGAAGGACCGCATCCAGACCATCCCGGGCGTGGCACAGGCACAGGTTTTTTCAAGCACCTACGCCATGCGCGTGTGGCTGCAGCCGCAGCGCCTGGCGGGCTTCGGGCTCACGCCGGTGGACGTGGAGAACGCGCTGCGGGCGCAAAACGTGGAGATTCCCGCGGGCCGCGTTGAAAGCAGCGCGCGCGAATTCACCGTGCTGTCGGAAACCGACCTGCGCACGCCCGAGCAGTTTGGCGAAGTGATCCTGAGCAACACCAACGGCACCCTGGTGCGGCTCAAGGACGTGGCGCGGGTGGAGCTGGGCTCGCAGGAAGAGCGCTTTGCTGCGCGCTTCAATGGCGTCAACGCGGTGCCGCTGGCGGTGGTGAAGCAGGCTGTGGCCAACCCGTTGGAAATCTCCGCCGCAGTCAAGCAGATGCTGCCGCAGATCCAGGCTACCCTGCCCGAAGGCATGAAGATCGAGATGGCCTACGACAGCACCATCTTCATCGAGCGGTCGATCCAGGAGGTTTACAAGACCGTGGGCGAGGCGGTGATCCTGGTGGTGCTGGTGATCTTCCTGTTCCTGCGCAGCTGGCGCGCCACCCTGATCCCGCTGGTCACCATCCCGGTGTCGCTAATTGGTGCGTTTGGCATCATGTTTGCGTTCGGGTTCACCATCAACACGCTCACGCTGCTGGCGATGGTGCTGGCCATTGGCCTGGTGGTGGACGACGCCATCGTGATGCTGGAGAACATCTACCGGCACGTGGAAGAGGGCATGCCGCCGTTCGAGGCGGCGCTGCAGGGCAGCAGGGAAATTGGCTTTGCCATCGTCGCGATGACGCTGACGTTGGTGGCGGTGTACGTGCCGCTGGCGTTCCAGACTGGCCGCACTGGCAAGCTGTTCGTGGAGTTCGCGCTCACGCTGGCGGGCGC
>JANNQY010000158.1:0-1927 GCA_031400995.1 Lysobacteraceae bacterium | reverse complement strand
CGCGGAAGGCGGCGTTCTCCGGCCGGTCCTTCGCATACCAGCCCAGGTGCTTGCGGGCGATGCGCACGCCGGCCACTTCGCCGTAGAACGCGTGCAGCTGGGCCAGGTGTTCCAGCAGCACGTCGCGCACTTCCTCGATGCCCGGTTCAGGCAGGTGCTCGCCGGTGGCAAGGTAATGGGCGATCTCGCGGAAAATCCACGGCCGGCCCTGCGCGGCTCGGCCCACCATCACGGCGTCGGCGCCGGTGTGGCGCAGCACGAAGGCGGCTTTCTCCGGCGTATCAATGTCGCCGTTGGCCAGCACCGGAATCTTCAAAGCGGCCTTCACCGCGGCAATGGTGTCGTACTCGGCCAGGCCGGTGTACTGCTGGTCGCGGGTGCGTCCGTGCACGGCCAGCGCGGCGATGCCACTGTCTTCGGCAATGCGGGCGACGCTGAGCGCGTTGCGGTGCTCGCTGTCCCAGCCGGTGCGGATCTTCAGCGTCACCGGCACGTCCACCGCCTGCACCACCGCCGTGAGGATGCGCGCCACCAGCGCCTCGTCGCGCATCAGCGCCGAGCCGGCCCAGGCGTTGCACACTTTTTTAGCCGGGCAGCCCATGTTGATGTCGATAACCTGGGCACCGTGCGCCACGTTGTAGCGCGCGGCCTCGGCCAGCACTTCGGGAATGGTGCCGGCGATCTGCACGCTCACCGGATCGGGCTCACCGGCGTGGTCCATGCGGTGCTGTGATTTGCTGGTGTGCCACAGCTTCGGATCGGCGATGGTCATCTCCGACACGCACAGGCCGGCGCCCAAGCGCTTGCACAGCATCCGGAAGGGTTTGTCAGTGACGCCGGCCATCGGGGCCAGCACCACGCGCGGCGTGATGGCGTAGGGGCCCAGCTGCACTCAGGCACCGCCGGACGGGCGCGACAGGTGCGGCATGGAGGCGGCGCCGCCCGCCTGTTCAGTGGACAGCCCGGCGTAGCGGTTAGCAAAGGCCACGGCTTGCGAAAACGGAGCGGCGGCCGACAGCACCAACTGCGCCGCCAGCGCCCCGTTGAACGCATCACCCGCGCCGGTAGTGTCCACCACGCCCACAGCGGTGGCCGCCACGCGGTAGAACGCGGTCGCATCGCCGCGCATCGCCGCCTCCGGATGCGACACGAAGGCGCCCTTGGCGCCGAGCGTCAGCACCAGCGTCGCGTGGTGGGCCAGTACGCGGCACAGCGCGTGCAGGGCCGGACCCGGCAGGTTGGCGACGTCGTCGGGCTTCACCGTCACCGCGCAGTGGCGGGCCAGCATGGCCGCGAACTCGGTTTCATTCGGGGTGAGGATGTCGGCCGCGGCCAGCAGCTGCGGCGTGGTCTCGGCGTTGGCGGGCGCTGGGTTGAGGATAGTCACGGCACCGGCGGCACGGCCGGCCAGCAGCGCGGTAAGCACCGCGTCCGCGTTCACTTCGAGCTGGGCCAACACCACGCCGGCCTGCGCCAGCGCATCGGCCTGCCGCGCGATGAAGTCGGACGACAGCGCGGCGTTGGCGCCGGGGGCGACCACGATGACGTTGCGTCCCTCGGCATCCACGAAGATGCCCGCAGTGCCTGAGGGCAGGGTGGCGTGAACCTGCGCGCACAGCGTGATGCCGTCGTCCTCGGCAAGTTGGCGCACTGTTTGCGCTGCAGCGTCTGCACCCACGGCGGTGACGAAGCAGGTGGGTGCGCCCGCGCGCGCCGCTGCGACGGCTTGGTTGAAGCCCTTGCCACCGGCTCCGCTGGAATAAAAGCCCAAGCGCGTGGCACCCGGTGCCGGAAGCGCGTCGGTGGACCACACGTGGTCTTGGTTATAAGAACCCACCACCACAACGCTGCGCATGTGTCCTCCTATCCCTTCCATAACCATGAACCATGTGGGAGGGACTTCAGTCCCGATGCTCTCGGCACAGGG
>JANNQY010000157.1:0-4073 GCA_031400995.1 Lysobacteraceae bacterium | reverse complement strand
CAGTCCGCGCGGTTGGGCGTGAGCTTGAGTTCGAAGCTGGCGTCGGGCAGGCCAAGGTACGCAGCCAAGGGCTGGCCCACGGGCGCATCGGCGGGCAACTCCAGCAGGCCCGAGGCATCCGGGTCCACGCCCAGCTCCTTGGCCGAACACAGCATGCCCTGCGAATCCACGCCGCGAAGCTTGGCGGCCTGGATGGCCATGCCGCCGGGCAGGATCGCGCCCACGGTGGCCAGCGGCGCCTTCAAGCCCGGGCGCGCGTTGGGCGCACCGCAGACGATCTGGACTACTGCGCCAGCGCCTACCGCCACCTGGCAAACCTGCAGGCGGTCGGCTTCGGGGTGCTTGGCGCAGGACAAGATCTCCGCGACCACCACGCCGTCTAGGCCAGCGCCGAGCACCTGCGTGTCCTCCACCTCCAGGCCGATGGCGGTCAAGCGCGCGGCGAGCTGCGCGCGCGTGGCGTCGACGGTGACGTGCTCCCTGAGCCAGCTTTCCGGGAATTTCATGGCAAATAATCCATCCAGGTTCTTGTGGGAGGGACTTCAGTCCCGATGCCTTTCGGCGAAGGGCATCGGGACTGAAGTCCCTCCCACAGGTGTCAGGCGAACTGCCTCAGGAATCGGGCGTCGTTCTCGAAGAAGCTGCGCAGGTCGTTGACGCCGTAGCGCAGCATCGCAAAGCGTTCCACGCCGAGGCCGAAGGCGAAGCCGGTGTATTTTTCCGGATCAATGCCGCAGGCGCGCAGCACGTTGGGGTGCACCATGCCGCAGCCCAGCACTTCCAGCCAGCGCGTGCTGCCGTCGGGCTGGGCCCAGGCGATGTCCACTTCGGCGGACGGCTCGGTGAAAGGGAAATAGCTGGGCCGGAAGCGCATTTCGAAATCGCGCTCGAAGAACGCGCGCACGAACTCCGACAGCGTGCCCTTGAGGTCGGCGAAGCTGGAGGTCTCGTCCACCAGCAGACCTTCCACCTGGTGGAACATCGGCGTGTGGGTCTGGTCGGAATCGCTGCGATAGACCTTGCCGGCGGCGATCATGCGCAGCGGTGGTTTGTTCGCGCCCATGAAGCGCACCTGCACCCCCGAAGTGTGGGTGCGCAGCAGGCGCCCATCGGGGAAATAGAAGGTGTCGTGCATGGCGCGTGCCGGATGGTGCGGCGGGAAATTCAGCGCTTCGAAATTGTGGTGGTCGTCTTCGATCTCGGGGCCATCGGCAAGTTGGTAGCCCAGGCGCGCGAAGATGTCGGTGATGCGCTCGAGCGTGCGCGACACCGGATGCAGGTTGCCCACTTGGCCGCCACGACCCGGCAGGGTCACGTCAATCTGCTCGGACGCGAGACGATGCGCGAGTGCGGCGTCTTCAAGCGTCGCCTTGCGCGCGCCGATGGCCTGGGCCACGGCGTCCTTCGCCCGGTTCACGGCCTCGCCGGCGAGCTTGCGTTCCTCTGGCGCCATCGCACCCAGTTGCTTGAGTTGGCCGGTGAGCGTGCCGGCCTTGCCCAGCAGGGCGACCCGCTGCGCATCCAGCGCGTCAAGGCTGGCGGCGGCGTGGATTTGCGCCAAAGCGGATTGGGTAAGGCTCTCTAACTCGGTCATGGGCAGCTCAACGTCCTGTTCGTACCCCAGAAACGAAAAGGGGAAGGACTCTCGCCCTTCCCCCTTCAATCCTGCCCACGGGCGGCTGGCCGCCGTGGGCGAGGCCTTACGCGGCGAGAGCGCGCTTGGCCTGTTCGGCGATCTGGCCAAACGCGGCCGGATCGTGGATGGCGATGTCGGCAAGGGCCTTGCGGTCCAGGGTGACATTCGCCTTGAGCAGGCCATTCATGAAGCGGCTGTAGCTCAGGCCGTGCAGGCGGGCCGCCGCATTGATGCGGACGATCCACAGGCTGCGGAACTGGCGCTTCTTCTGCTTGCGGCCGATGTAGGCGTACTGCAGGGCCTTGGTGACGGCCTGCTTGGCGACGCGGAAGACCTTGCGACGGGCGTTGTAGTAACCCTTCGCCATCTTGATGATTTTCTTGTGCCGGCGGCGCGCCGTTACACCACGCTTGACTCGTGCCATGGTTCAGTCCTCCTCAGAGATAGGGCAGTTGGCGCATCAGGCGGCCTGCATCCTCGGCCCGGACGTGGTTCGTCTGGCGGAGGTTGCGCTTACGCTTGGTGGCTTTCTTGGTGAGGATGTGGCTACGGTTTGCGTGGCCGCACTTGAACTTGCCGGAAGCGGTCTTCCGGAAGCGTTTTGCGGCCGCTCGATTGGTCTTGATCTTGATCTTGGCCATGGGAGTCCTTTTGGTTTTTTAGTTACTGACCTGGGCGGTGGCTTGCGCCACACTTTCCGTCCTGCCCGTGTCGGCTTTTAAGTCATTGATTTCGTTTGGAAACCTTGACTGGTCCATGACGGCTTCGCCCGATGGACCGGGCCCGGATGCCGCACCGGGTGCCCGCCGGAAGCCGGCGAGCCGCGAATTATGCAACAAAAGCAGGGGCTTGGGCAAGTTGCCCGGGCCTCACTTCTTCTTGGGGGCTACCATCATGATCATCTGGCGGCCTTCCAGGCGCGGGCGCTGCTCGATGACGACCTCGTCAGCCAGGTCGAGTTCGATGCGCTTGGCCATCTCCATGCCCAGCTCCTGGTGGGCCATCTCGCGGCCCTTGAAGCGGATGTTGACCTTGACCTTGTCGCCCTCTTCCAGGAACCGGCGCAGGTTGCGCAGCTTGATCACGTAGTCGCCGTCGTCGGTGGTGGGGCGGAACTTGAGTTCCTTGATCTCAACGATCTTCTGCTTCTTCTTGGCCGCGTTCGCCTTCTTCTGCAGGTCGAACTTGTACTTGCCGTAATCCATGATGCGGCAGACCGGCGGATCGGCCGTGGGCTGGATTTCCACCAAGTCCACGCCGGATTCCTCCGCCAATGCGAGCGCTTCGTCGCGCGTCAGCACGCCCACCATTTCGCCGTCGAGCCCGATCACGCGAACGCGCGGGACGCGGATCTCGAGATTCTTACGGTTGCCTTTGTCTGAAGATGAAGTATTGATTCGATTGATCCTATTGAGTGAAACCCTAACCGGCCGCCGTGATCAGGCGACCGGGCCATTCTCCGCGCGCAGCTTGGCGATGAAATCATCCACCGGCATCGAGCCCAGGTCCTCGCCGGCGCGGGTGCGCACGGCAATCATCCCATTTTCCTTCTCGCGGTCGCCAACCACCAGCAAATACGGCACTTTCTGCATGGTGTGCTCGCGGATCTTATAGCCGATCTTCTCGTTGCGCAAATCGGCCTGGACCCGGAAGCCTTGATTCACAAGGGTTTTCCGCACTGATTCGGCCCAATCGCCCTGTGCGTCGGTGATGTTGAGCACCACCGCCTGCACGGGCGAAAGCCAGGCCGGGAAGGCACCGGCATGGTTCTCGATCAGGATGCCGATGAAGCGCTCCATCGAACCCACGATGGCCCGGTGCAGCATCACCGGGTGGCGCTTGGTGGAGCTTTCGTCCACGTATTCGGCACCCAGCCGGCCCGGCATCATGAAATCCACCTGCATGGTGCCCAGCTGCCAGGTACGGCCGATGGCGTCCTTGAGGTGGTACTCGATCTTGGGGCCGTAGAAGGCGCCCTCGCCCGGCAGCTCCTCCCAGGCCACGCCACACACCGACAGCGCGCCGCGCAGCGCGGCCTCGGCGCGGTCCCAAGTGGCGTCGTCGCCCAAGCGCGATTCCGGCCGCAGGGCGATCTTGATCTGCACGTCGCTGAAGCCGAAATCGGCATAGACGCGCAGCGCCTGGCGGTGGAACGCGGTGACTTCCGCTTCCACCTGCTCGGGCGTGCAGAAGATGTGGCCGTCATCCTGGGTGAAGCCGCGCACGCGCAGGATGCCGTGCAGCGCGCCCGAGGGCTCGTTGCGGTGGCAGGCGCCGAACTCGCCCAGGCGCAGCGGCAAGTCGCGGTAGCTGTGCAGGCCCTGGTTGAATATCTGGACATGGCCCGGGCAGTTCATCGGCTTCAGCGCATAGGTGCGCTTCTCCGATTCGGTGAAGAACATGTTGTCCTTGTAGTTGTCCCAGTGGCCGGACTGCT
>JANNQY010000156.1:0-2769 GCA_031400995.1 Lysobacteraceae bacterium | reverse complement strand
AAGCACGTTCGCAACGCCCTCGACGGCCGGCATGTTCTCGGCGTCGCCCAGGTACACCCACGCCTGCACCATCGGGCAGTGCGCGGCGATGCCCTGCACCAGCGGTGCGAACGTGCTGTCGAACAGCACCGCCTGGTCCTTGGCGTGGTTGATGATGTAGATGAGCTGCTGCGCCTGCAGGCGCGGGTTGCAGGTGTGCATCACCATGCCGCTGCCGGAGACCGCGTAGTAGGCCTCGAGGTGGCGGTGGTTGTTCCAGGCGATGGAGCCGACCACGCTGCCGGGCCCCAAGCCCAATGCCTGCAGTGCATTGGCCAGCTTGCGGGCGCGCGCGGCGCACTGGCGATAGGTGTAGCGGAACAGCGGGCCGTGGGTTTCACGCGATACCACTTCGACGGCGCCGAACTGGGCCGCGGCGTGTTCGATGATGGTCGAAATGAGCAGTGGACGATCCATCATCTGGCCGGGCTGCAGCATGTGATCAGACTCCTCGACTGTAGGAAGAAACTTGGGGGTCTATCGGGACTGACGTCCCTCCTACTGGGGTTGAACGGTAGGTGGGACTTCAGTCCCGATGCTTCACCGCCGCGGCCAAGCCGCTAAAAACGCCCCAAACGCCCCCAACCCCGCAATCCCCGCCGCCGCCGGAATGCCAAACATGCGCGGACCACCCGCATCCAACCCCACCAGCACCGCCGCCACCACCATCAGGCCCGTGCCCAGGATGGCGTACACGGTTTGCCGCTGGCCGGCCTTGGAGATACGCGCCAGTTCCGCCAGGTCTTCGCTGCGCATGTGGATGCTGTGGTCGCCGCGCACCTGCTGGGAAATGAAGGTGTGCAGCAGCCGCGGCATGTCCGGCGCGTGGGTGATCAACTCGGGCAGGCGCTTGCGAAACTCGGCGCCGAGGTTGGCCGGGCTGTAGCGCTCGCGCAGGATTCGCTCCAGCACCGGGCGCGCCTCGGCCCAGATGTCGAGCTTGGGATCGAGCAGTCGGCCCACGCCCTCGATGTTGAGCAGGGTCTTCTGCAGCAGTATCAGCTGCGGCTGCAGCGTGAGTTCGTAGCGCTGCGCGGTCTTGAACAGTTTCACCAGCACCTCGCCCAGCGAAATCTCGCTCAGCGGGCGGGTGAAGTAAGGCTCGCAAACGCCGCGCGTGGCGGCCTCCAGCTCATCGATGCGGATGTGCGCGGGCATCCAGCCGGCCTCCACGTGCAGCTCGGCGATGCGGCGGTAGTCGCGCTGGAAGATGGCCATGAAATTCTCGGCCAGGTAGTACTGGTCGCGGCGATCGAGCTGGCCGACGATGCCGAAATCAATGGCGATGAAGCGTGGGTTGTCCTTGCGCTCGGCGTCCACCCAGATGTTGCCGGCGTGGGCGTCGGCATGGAAGAAGTTGTCGCGGAAAACCTGGGTGTAGAACACCCGGACGCCTTTGGCGGCGAGCGCCTTGCGGTCGATGCCGGCGGCATCCAGCGCCGCCACGTCATCGGACGGGATGCCGCGCACGCGCTCCATCGTCAGCACCGTCTCGGTGCTGAAATCCCAGAACACTTCGGGCACGTACAAATCGTCGCTGCCCAGCCAGGTGCGGCGCATCAGGCTGGCGTTGGCGCCTTCGCGCTGCAGGTCGAGCTCCGCGTGCAGAGTGGCTTCGATTTCCGACACCACGGCTTGGGCGCGGATCTTTTCGGCATGCGGATGGTGGCGGTCGGCCACCGAAGCCAGGCTGCGCAGCAGGGCCACGTCGGCGTTGATCCGCCGGCGAATGTCCGGGCGCAGCACCTTCACCACCACCTCGCGGCCGTCATGAAGGCGCGCAGAGTGGACTTGTGCGATGGACGCGGAGGCGAGCGGCGTCATGTCGAATTCGGCGTACAGCTCGGCGATTGGCTTGCCCAGCGCGGCTTCGATCAGGGCCTGCGCCTGTTCGCCCGGGAACGGCGCCACGCGGTCCTGCAGCAGGGTGAGCTCCTGGGCGATGTCCGGCGGCAGCAGGTCGCGGCGGGTGGACAGCACCTGGCCGAACTTCACGAAGATGGGGCCCAGTTCCTGCAGCGCCAGCCGCACGCGCTGGCCGCGCGGCAGATCGGTTTCGTCGTCGCGCGCGGGCGTGATGGGCTTGAGCAGCCAGAGCCAGCGGCCCAGCGCCGTGGTTTCCAGCAGGTCGCCCAAACGGTGCCGCAGCAGCACGCGGGCGATGCCCACGGCGCGCAGGGTGGAGCGCAGCGGCGCGCTCATGCGGCCGGGTCGCCGGGCAGACGCGCGAACCTTGCGGCCAGGCGTTCGGCGCGATCGCGCAGGTCGTCCACGTCGTCGTGGAAGGCGGCCAGCTCGGCCTTGCCCAGCAGGTCGCGCGATTCTTCGGTGAGGAAATCCACGGTGTCGCGGCTGAAGCCCTGCGCGAACTTGGCGCCAGCGCCCAGCGCCTCGCGCAGCACGCGCGCCACCTGCGGGCCAATCAGTGGCCCCAGCAGGTCGGCGAATGGTTTTTCCCAATCTGGATCGAAGCGCTGCGCCAGTTGCTGCACGGTGCGCGCCAGCTCGGCGTCGCCGTTGATGCGCAGCTTGCCCACCGGCGCGGCGCCGGAGTTTCGGAAGAAAGGCAGCTGCGACAGCGCGCCCGAGAGCGTGGCGCGGATGCCCAGGTCGGGTTCATCGGTGGGCGGGCCGACCTTGAGACGGCCGGCATCCACGGTGATGTCCATCGCCACCGGCGGGGCTTCCAGCGCCAGACCAATGCGGCGGCCGTCGAGGCGCGCGAGTGCT
>JANNQY010000155.1:0-2318 GCA_031400995.1 Lysobacteraceae bacterium | reverse complement strand
GGCAATCCCGGTCATCCCCGGCATCATGCCCATCTCGAATTTCACCCAGCTGCGGCGTTTTTCCGAAGGCTGCGGCGCCGAGATTCCGCGCTGGATCGGCAAGCGCATGCAGGCCCTGGGCGACGACGCCGAGGCCGTTCGAGAATTCGGCGCCGACGTGGTGGCCGCGCTGTGCCAGCGGCTGGTGGCCGGCGGTGCCAGCGAGCTGCACTTCTACACGCTGAACCTGGCCAAGCCCACCGAGGCCGTGCTCTCGCGCCTGCGCTGACCAACAAGCCAGCGGCCGGGCGAAGCGGGCAAGGCTGGCTATCGGCCCAGCGGGTGTCGGACACTACGCGCCCGTTCCCGCATAGCCGTGTCCGATGAGCCAATCCCCCGCTGCCCTGCCCCCCAAGCTCGCGCAAGCCCTCGCGGCCCTGCGCAGCGGCAGCCCTGCAAAGGCGGAAACACTCTGCCGACAGGTGCTTGCCGAATCGCCCGGCGAATTCCGCGCCGCCGGCATGCTGGGCGCCATCCTCACCGACAGCGGCCGCGCCGACCAGGCCCTGCCTTTGCTTGAGCTGGCCGCCGGCCACGATCTGATGGCCCGCTACAACCTGGGCATTGCCTACCACGCCGTGGGCCGGCTGGAACATGCCGCCGCCTGCTTCGAGGCAGCGCTGAGGACCAATCCGGACTGGACAGACGCCCGAAACAATCTCGGCAGCACCCTGCTCGATCTCGGTTTTGCCCGGCCGGCGGTCGACGTACTGCGCGAATGCCTCACCCGCCCCGGCCTCACGCTGGTCGCCTTCAGCAATCTGATGCTGGCCATGCAGTATTTGCCCGAAGTGCGCCGTGACGAGCTGGCGGCCCTGCACAAACGATTTGGCGAGGCGCTTGCCAAGGCCGTCCCGCGCCTGCCCGCACCGCTAGCGCGCCAGCCCGGCCCACTGCGCGTGGGCCTGGTCTCGGGCGACCTGCGCAACCATCCGGTGGGGCTGCTGTTGGAAGGCCTGCTGCCCGAACTTCGCGCGCAAGGCTGGTGGCTGGCGGCGTACAGCAGCCGGTCCGGCCGGCCCGGCGACCCCGTGCCGGCTCGCCTGCAGGGACAGGTGGACCGATGGGTCGACATTGCCCCCCTTGAAGACGCGGACGCGGCGCGCCTGATCCGCGAGGATCGCATTGATGTCCTGCTCGACCTCTCCGGCCACACCGGACACAACCGCCTCGGCGTGTTCGCCTTCAAGCCCGCACCCACCCAGGCGACGTGGCTGGGCTACGGCGATGGCACCGGGCTTGCGGCCATGGACGCCCTGATCTCCGATGCGGTCTCCACGCCACCCGGCGTGGAGGACCAGTACGTCGAGGAGATCGTGCGCCTTCCGTTTCCGCGCCTGCCCTACACGCCGCCCGCGGACGCGCCGGCCGTGTCCGACCTTCCCTGCGCTAAGGGCACGCCGTTTACGTTTGGCTGCTTCAACAATATCGCCAAGCTCAATCCGGACGTACTCGAGGCCTGGGCACGCATCCTGAAAGCCGTCCCGACAGCGCGCTTGCTCATGAAGGGCAGGCAATTCGACCACGCCATGCCGCGCAAGGCGCTGCTTGAGGGCTTCACCGCGCGCGGCATCGCTGCAGATAGGATCCTGCTCGAGGGCTACACCCAGCGCGTCGATTACTACGAAGCGTTCCACCGTGTAGACCTCGCTTTGGATCCGTTCCCGTTCAACGGCGGCATGTCCACGCTGGACGCACTTTGGATGGGCGTGCCGGTAATCAGCCTGGCCGGGGAAAGCATGTGGGCGCGTCAAGGGGCCATGATTCTTGGCGCCTTGGGCCTCGACGGCTGGCTGGCCGCATCCATTGACGACTATGTCGAGAAGGCCAGCCACGCCGTGACGGCAACCGCCGAACTCGGCACGCTTCGGCACGCGCTGCGCGAGCGCGTTGCAAACGCGACGTTCGCTGACCCCGGGGCGTTTGCCGCAGGGTTCTGCGCGGAGATCGAAGCCCTGCACCGCCGCAAGAGCGACCAAGTGCAGCGCTGAGTGCCGTCTTGAAAACCTTGGCCAAATCCGTCGAGGCCGTGCCCTCGCGCCTGGGCGCGGCTTCGCGCTAGGCTGCGGCATGCCGCGCCTCGCCCTGCTGCCGTGTGCCTGCGTTCTCGCCCTAATTGCCTGGGTCGCGCCCGCCGACGCGCAGGTGCACCGCTGCGTGGATGCGCAGGGCAACTCGGTGTTCACCGACCGCGCCTGCAGCAGCATGGACGCCACGCCCAAGGCGCCACCCGTCGCGCATTCCGGCGCCTACGCCCGCGGCTTTGCCCGCCGTGGCTG
>JANNQY010000154.1:0-5734 GCA_031400995.1 Lysobacteraceae bacterium | reverse complement strand
CGCCATCTGGTAGCGACACGCTGAAGCGGATTCCGCGCGGGATCACCGCGATTTCCTGCGGTTCAATCTCCAGCACGCCCAGCTCGGTGGCGATGCGCAGGCGGCCCTGCTGCGGCACGATCAGCAGCTCGCCGTCGGCGTCGTAGAAGTAGCGGCCGCCCATATCCTTGTTGGCGGCGTAGACATGGATGCCCACGCCAGTGCCCGCTTCCGGACTGCCGTTGCCGGCCATCGTGAAAAGGCCGTCCAGCCAGTCGGTGGGCGCGGCCGGCATCGGCATCGGGCTCCAGCGCAGCTGTTCAGGCGTCACCGGGCCGGTGCCGAAACTACTGTGCAACCCGGCGTGCGCGAGCGCCTGGAACCTGCCGTGCAGCGCCGCGGGGCGGATGCGATACAGCCAGCTGCGGCGGTTCACCGCGCGCGGCGCCGTGAAGGCGGTGCCGGACACCTGCTCCGCATACAGGCCATACGGCGCCCGCTGCGGTGAGTTGCGCCCCATCGGCAGCGCGCCGGGCAAGGCCTCGGTGGCGAACTCGTTGCCGAAACCGGACTGGTAGCTCAATGCCATGACCGTGGTTTCCTCAAAGCACGCCGCGGCGCATCTGGTCGCGCTCGATGGACTCAAAAAGCGCCTGGAAATTTCCTTCGCCGAAACCCTCGTTGCCCTTGCGCTGGATGATCTCGAAGAAGATCGGGCCGATGGCGTTGGTGGTGAAGATCTGCAGCAGCTTGCGCTGCTTGGTCTCCAGGTCGGCGTCGATCAGGATCTTGTTGGCGCGCAGGCGGGCCACGTCTTCGCCATGGTTGGGCACACGAATGTCGATCACGTCGAAGTAGGTGTCGGGCGTGTCCAGGAAGGTAACGCCCTGCTCGCGCATGGCCTCCACGCTGGCGTAGATGTCGTCGGTGAAGCAGGCGATGTGCTGTATGCCTTCGCCGTGATAGGCGTCCAGGTACTCGTTGATCTGCGACTTCGGATCGCTCGATTCATTCAGCGGGATGCGCACCACGCCATCAGGCGCGGTCATGGCCTTGCTCACCAGGCCGGTCTTGGCGCCCTTGATGTCGAAGTAGCGGATCTCGCGGAAATTGAACAGGCGCTCGTAGTAGTCCGACCACTTCTGCATGTTGCCGAAGTAGAGGTTATGGGTGAGGTGGTCGATGAAGGTGAGCCCGAAGCCGACCGGGTTCGGGTCCGCGCCGGGGATGAGCTCGAACTCCGCGGCATAGACGTCCTCGCCCGCCGGCACCAGGTACAGCATGCAGTCGCCGATGCCCTTCACCACCGGCGCAGCGATGGCTCGGCTGTCGGTCTTGTGGGTCAACGCTTCGCCGCCATTGCCGATCACGGTATCGAACACCTGCGCAACCGGCGTTTGGAAGCGGATGGCAAAGCCACAGGCGCAAGGCCCGTGCGCCAGCGCGAAATCGGCCGCGAAACCATCGGGCTCCTCGTTGAGCAGGTAGCTGACGCCGCCCTGGCGGTACACCGTGATCTCGCGGCTGCGGTGCTTGAGCGTGGCCTGGAAGCCCATTTTCCGGAACAGGGCGTGCAGCGCGCGCGCCTGGCCTGCCGGCGCCGCGAACTCGACGAATTCAAACCCATTGATGCCCAGCGGATTGGCAAACGTGCTGGGCTGCATGCCCAGGTTGGGCGTGGCTTGCGGCTGGGCGCTCATGGCGGCTCCGATTGGCGGGGCGGCTTGCGCCCGGGGTGGGACACGTTATAGTTTCATCTGAAACCATTTGCAAGGCACGGTGCCGCATGCCCCAGCGGGACATCCTGGACCTGGAACATTTCCTGCCGTACCGGCTGTCGGTGCTGTCCAACCGCATCAGTCAGGACATCGCCCGCCTGTACGCCGACCGCTTCGAGCTGGGCATCACCGAATGGCGCGTGCTGGCGGTGCTGGGCCGCTACCCGGGCCTGTCCGCCAGCCAGCTGGCCGAGCGCACCGCGATGGACAAGGTGGCCGTGAGCCGCGCCGTAGCCAGCCTGCTGGCCGCCGGACGCCTCACCCGCGACACCCACGGCGACGACCGCCGCCGCTCGGTGCTGGAACTGTCCGAAGAGGGCTATCGGGTGTACGCCGAAGTGGCGCCGGCCGCGATCGCCTATGAGCGCCGGCTGCTGGCCTGCCTGGGCGCCGAAGACCAGGCCGCCCTGTCCCGCCTGCTCCAGCAACTCGCGGACGCCGAACAACAAACCAGCTGAAAAAAACAAACCACCCAAAAAGACCACCTGAAAAAATGTAGGAGGGGCTTCAGTCCCGATGCTCTTTGCCGAAGAGCATCGGGACTGAAGTCCCTCCTACAAGTTGATGGGGGATTGGGGAGTGGGGGTTACTTGACGCCGTGCATCAGCTTCTGGATCAGCGGGGCGATCAGGAACAGCAGCACGCCGGCGCCCATCAGCGACCAGAAGCCGAAGGTGTAGCCGCTCAGCGCCGAGGCCGTGGTCATGCCGGTTTCGCCGCTGACGTGGCTGGCGAAAATGCCCGACAGGTTGTTGCCGATGCCGGTGGAGAGGAACCAACCGCCCATGCCCAGGCCCACCAGCCGCACCGGCGCCAGCTTGGTCACCATGGACAGGCCGATCGGCGACAGGCACAGCTCGCCCACCGACTGGATCACGTACACCATGAACAGGGTCCAGAACGGAATCATTCCGGAGTCATCCACCAACTGCGACAGCGCATAGATCAGCAGCGCGAACGCCAGGCCGTTGAAGATCAGGCCCAGGCCAAACTTGCGCGGGATCGACGGATTGGCATTGCGCTTGGACAGCCACACCCAACTGAACGCGAGCACCGGCGCCAAGGTGATGATGGCGATGGAGTTAACGCTCTGGAACCAGGCCGTCGGGAACTCCCAGCCGCCCAGGTTGCGGTCGACGATATCGTTGGCCAGGAACGTAAACGAGCTGCCAGCCTGCTCGAAGAACATCCAGAACAGGATGTTGAAAAAGAAGATGATCATCATCGCGATCACCTTGTCCCGGGCCACGCCGCCGTTGCGGATGCCTTCCATCATCAGCATTGCGGCCAAGCCCACGAACAGCGCGCTCAGGATCCACTGCAGGGTGCCCGCACCCAGCGCCAGCAGCATGTAAACGCCGGGGATGACGACCACGGCGCCAATGGCGACCAGCAGCACGCGGCCCAGTCCCTGCGCGTCCGCCGGCGGTGCGCCGATGCCCTTGAGCTGCGCCCGACCGAACCAGAACCACACCAGGCTGATCAGCATGCCAATGCCGGCGGCGATGAACACCACTTTGTAGGCCGGCATCGCGTCGGTGCCGAACACCTTCTGCGCCAGCACCTGGGTCAGGATCGGCGCCACGAAGGCACCGGCGTTGATGCCCATGTAGAAAATGGTGAAGCCCGAATCACGGCGCTCGTCGCCGGTGCCGTAGAGCTTGCCCACCATAGTGGAAATGTTGGGCTTGAACAGACCGTTGCCGACGATGATGGTCGCAAGACCCATCTCGAAAATCATCGGGTTGGGCAGGGAAATCATGAACAAGCCAGTGGCCATGAACACAGCGCCCAGCAGGATGGAGCGCTGGTAGCCAATCACCCGGTCCGCGATCAATCCGCCAAAAATGGCGCCCGCATACACCAGCGCCAGGTAGGAGCCGTAGGTCAGGTTGGCGGACGCCTGCCCGGACGAATCGCCGCTGTGGAACTGCGCCACGATGTAGAGCACCAGGGCCCAACGGATGCCGTAGAAGGCAAACCGTTCCCAGAACTCGGACATGAACAGCATCCACAGCGGGGCGGGATGGCCCAGGGTCTGCTTGAACTCTGGAATCGGTGCGCCCGTGTCGGGCGTGATGGCGGCGCCGCTCATGCGGTCTCTCCCCTGGTTTCTAGTGGTTGGAATGGCGAATGGAGCACCGCGGGCCGGAAAATGTGGCACCGCAAGGTCACGAAGGTGTAACCGCTGCGGCGGCGCGCGTCAAACCTGAACGGTCCTGCTGCCCCGCAGCATCAATCCGGCTGCCCCAGCACCGTCCGCACCTCGAACAGTTCCGGGAAGAACGTGAGCTCCAGCGCCTGCTTCAGGAAAGCCACGCCCGAGCTGCCGCCGGTGCCGCGCCGGAAGCCGATAATGCGCTCCACGGTCTTCATGTGCCGGAACCGCCAGAGCTGGAAGCTGACCTCCACGTCCACCAGCTGCTCGCAGGTGGCATAGGCCTCCCAGTGGGTGTCGGTATCTTCGTAGACGGCCTTGAACACCGGGATCAGACCCGGCTCGTGCGCATGCGGCAGGGTCCAGTCGCGCTCGATGCAGCTGGCGGGGATGGCGTGGCCGCGGCGGTGCAGGTGGCGCAGGAATTCGTCGTACAGGCTGGGCGCTTCCAGCGCCGCGCGCAGTTCGGCCTGGGCCGCCGGGTCGTGGCTGAACACCTCCACCATGGCGGCGTTCTTGTTGCCCAGCAGGAATTCCAGCAGCCGGTACTGAAGCGACTGGAAGCCCGAAGCGGGACCCAACACGTCGCGGAACTGCAGGTAGTCGGACGGAGTGAGGGTTTCCAGCACCGCCCACTGTTCGTAGAGCTGGCGCTGAACCTGCTTGATCCGCGCCAGGATCTTCTGCATCGGGTCCAGTTGGTCGCGCTGCAGGCAAGCGATAGCCGCACGAAGTTCGTGGATCACCAGCTTCATCCACAGCTCGGCCACGTGGTGCTGGACGATGAACAGCATCTCGTCGTGGTGGGGTGGGCTGGACAGCGGTTTTTGCGCCGACAACAGGGTGTCCAGTTGCAGGTAGCCGCCGTAGCTCAGGCGGTCGCGCAGGTCGGTGGTTATGCCTTGCTCGAGCGCTCGTTGATTCGGGGGCTGGGTCATGGGCGGGTCCGGCTCGGAGGCGAAGGGCGGAAGTCTGTCATGCCGGGGAAGCATTTTCAGATATAAAATTGGGTTTGCGATACGCGTCCGGCCGGGTGTTTTTCGGTTTTCCGGACGCGGCAGCATCCCTGCAACCCCTCTAGGTATCTCCCTCATGCGTCCGACGCGCCTGCACGCCCTGCTGTTGTCCGTAGTTTTCGCCCTGCCCGCGGCCCCGGCCGGCGCCCAGGTGGTCATCAGCCAGGTGTATGGCGGCGGCGGCAACACCGGAGCCCCGCTCAAGAGTGACTTCATTGAGCTGTTCAATGCCGGCAGCACGCCGGTGAACCTCGCTGGCTGGTCGGTGCAGTACGCTTCGGCCACAGGCACCAGCTGGCAGGTCACCACGCTGACCGGCACCGTTCCCGCCGGCGGCTACTTCCTGGTCAAACAGGCCGACGGGGCGGGCACCCAGCCAGCACTGCCGACGCCCGATGCGGTCGGGACGATCTCGATGGCCGGCGCCAGCGGCAAGGTAGCCCTGGCCAGCGCCACCACGGCGCTTACCGGCGCCTGCCCCAGCGCGGCCGACTTGGTGGGCTACGGCAGCGCGAACTGCCCGGTAGCACCCTTGGGGCCGACCGGGCTGCTGTCAAACACCACGGCAGCGCTGCGAAAGAGCGCCGGCTGCACCAACTCTGGCAATCCGGCGGTCGATTTCGAGGTGCTCCAAGACGGCGTCGAGTTGGTGTGCGGTCACAATCGGCAGCTCGATCCCGACGCCTAACCTCGCGTTGCAGGGGACCCCGGCCGCCCCGGCGGTTGCTTTTCTGTCACGGCAGGCGGTTCCGTCTGAATTCTTGCGAATTCAGCTACCCCTCAATCGACCCGCCCTACGCATC
>JANNQY010000153.1:0-3757 GCA_031400995.1 Lysobacteraceae bacterium | reverse complement strand
TACGTGGAAGGCAACGCCTTCAAAGCCGCACGCGACGCCTCAAGAACCGCGTCAGAGTGAGTTCCGGCGACTGAAAACGGCGTCAGAGTGAGTTCCCAGGAACTCACTCTGACACCGGTATTTTTTTCAGTACGCGCCCATGAAGTCGCGCTTGCCTACTTCGACGCCGCTGTGGCGCAGCAGGGCGTAGGCGGTGGTGACGTGGAAGAAGAACTGCGGCAGGCCGTAGGCCAGCAGGTAGGCCTGGCCGGTGAGGCTGCGCTCTTTCGGGGTGCCGGGGCGCAGCACGATCTCACGGGTGGCGGCGGCTTCGAAAGCGGCCGGGTCCAGCGCCTGGATGAAGGCGACGGTGCGGGCGATGCGCGCCTGCAGGTCTTCGAAGCTGCGCTCGCTGTCTTCCCACGACGGCACTTCGGCGCCGGCCAGGCGCGCGGGCACGCTTTTGGCGAAATCGCAGGCAATCTGCACCTGCCGCACCAGCGGGAACATGTCGGGGAACAGCCGCGCCTGCAGCAGCGCGTCAGGATCGATCTTGCGCTCGGTGCCGTGGGCTTGGGCCTTGGCGAGCACGTCGGCCAAGCCGCCGAGCAGCTGGGTGAACACAGGAACGGAAGCGGCGTGCAGGGACAGGGACATGGCGGTCTCTCGGTGGTTTCGAAGGGAGGAGCGCGTCAGGATGCCGCGCTTAATTGGGCAGTTGCATGAAATCGCGCACCGCACCCGCCACCTGCTGGGGCTGCGCCATCATCGGCATGTGCCCGCAGCCGGCCAGGATGACGGTGGCGCTGCGCTCCAGGCCGCGGTGGAAAACTTCGGCGGCGCTCACGTCAATCACCCGATCGTCGCGGCACCACAGCAGCAGGGTATGGGCGCGGATGTTGGCCAGTTCGTCCTCCAGCGCAAACGCGTCCGGGCCGCGGCCAATACCGTCGAGCACGCGCTGTTCGAACTCGACGTCGGCGCGGCGCCGGCGCACCAGCGCTTCGTTCGCGGGCCAAGGCACGAAGGGCGGGTCCACGAAAACGATGGACAGGTAGCGCTTGAGTTCGGCGCGCGTGGTGACCTGGAAGGGATTATCGCCGGCCAATACCGCGTTGGCGAAGGCGTTTTCTTCGTAGCGCACGCCGGCCGAGGACATCAGGCTGATGCGGTCCACCAGGCCCGGGTGGCGCGCGGCCAACAGGCCCACGATTTGGCCACCCATGGAGTGGCCCACCAGCAGCGCGGGTTTTTCCGGCAGCGCCTGCAGGAACTGCGCCAGCCGATCGGCCTGCGCCGCGGGGCCGTAGTCCGAACCCGGATGGCGCTCGCTGCCGCCCCAACCGGGCAGGTCAGGCGCCAGCACGCGGTGCGTCTTGGCCAGGTCGCGCATCAGCGGCAGCCAGTTTTCCTTGCTGCCGGTGAAGCCGTGCACCAGCACCACCAGCGGCTTTTCCGCGCCCTCGCCTGCTTCCAGCGCCACCCAGCGGTGGCCGGCCACGTTGAATTGGGTCAGGTCGGCGCCCGCCAGCCAGCGCTGGCGTGCGAACTCTGCCTGCAGCACGCGCTCGGGCGCGTTGGAAGCGATGGCGACCACGCCGATGGCCAGCCCCAGCGAGCCGACCAGCAGCAGTTTGCGTTGCGTGCTGCTTCTCTCGGACGCCGTCACGGCGTGGGTGCCGCCTCAGCGTCGGTCTTGGCTTTGGCCAACAGCGCTTCCACGGAGGCACTGGTGATCGGGTGATAGCCCGGCTTGGCCATGGCGAAGATCTGGGTGGCGTATTCGAGCCCGTCTTCGGTGAGCACCAGCGCTTCATAGGTCGGCATGATCAGCTTGCGCCGGCCGATCTTGCGCAGGAACAGCGACATCGCCGGCCGCGCTTCGAAGTACTCGCTGCGCACGCTCAGAGGATACCAGCGCATGGCGATCTCGCCGTTGGCGGTGCCGGTGAAGTGGAAGGCCTGGTCGAGCTCCACCAAGCGCTCCGGCGGAAGCGCCTTGGGCAGGCCTTCCAGGAAGTACACCCACTCCTGCGTGGTCCACTTGGCGGTGTCGAGCTCGCGCGCGGCGGTGCGGCGCTTCACCCAAGACTCGCGCGCGGCGTCCACCGCGGCCAGGCGCGGCGAAGCGGTCTGCGGCGCGGACGCGGGGATGCCGGGCGCGGTGAGCCATTCGGCCAGCTCGGCCTCGGTGACGACGCCGGGCTGGGTGGGCAGCAAGTTGGATTTCACGAAGGCCACGAACTGGTCGCTGTCGGCGCTCTGGAACGCGTGGGTATCGAACCAACTGCGCAGGAACGGATCGAACTTTTCCCGGCCAAAACGCTGCTCCAGGAACTGCAGGAACCACGCGCCCTTGTCATACGCCACCGCGCCCAGCGCGTCCTCCGGGTCGCTGCCGCCGCGTGCGGGCAGCACCAGCACCTGCTGCTCGGTTGGCACGCTTTCCAGTTCGGCGCGCAGGGCATTGCGGCTGTTGACGAACTCCATGTCGGCGCGCTCCTTGCCGTAGAGCTCCTCGACGATGCGGTTCTCGACGTAGCTGGTGAAGCCTTCGTTGAGCCACATGTCCTTCCAGCTGGCATTAGTGACCAGGTTGCCCGACCACGAATGCGCCAGCTCGTGCGCAATCAGCGACACCAGCGATTTGTCGCCGGCAATCACCGTGGGCGTGATGAAGCTCAGGCGCGGGTTTTCCATGCCGCCGAACGGAAACGACGGCGGCAGGATCAGAAGGTCGTAGCGGCCCCAGCGGTAGGGGCCGTAGAGCTTCTCGGTCACCGCGATCATCTTCTCGGTGTCTTCGAACTCGGCCAGCGCGCGCTCCAGCGTCTGCGGCTCGGCCCAGACGCCGGCGCGTTCCGACAGCGGCCCGAACACCAGGTCGCCGACGGCGATGGCCATCAGGTAGGACGGGATGGCCTGGGGCATGCTGAAGCGGTAGTCGCCGTTGCGCACGGCGGCCGGGTCGTTGTCGGCGCTCATCAGCGCCATCACGGTGGCCGGCGTGCGGATGCGCGCGGTGTAGGTGAAGCGGACCGCCGGCGTGTCCTGCAGCGGCACCCAGCTGCGGGCATGGATGGCCTGGCTCTGGCTGAACATGAAAGGCAGCTTGCCGCCGGCGGTCATGGCCGGGCTGAGCCACTGCAGGCCCGAGGCTTCGGGCGAAGTACGGTAGGTGATGCGCACCTGCTCGTACTGGCGCGGCAGGGTGACGGTGAGCTTGCTGCCGAAGCGCTCGTCGCGCGCGGCCAGGGTGAACTCCGCCGCGCGCCAGCGGCGCTTGCCGCTGCGGGCTTCCACCGTGGCGATGCTCAGGTCGCGGGTGTCGAGGACCAGGGCGCGGGCCTCGGGGTCGGCCCAGTCCAGGCTCAGGGTGGCGGTGCCGGCCAGTTCGCGCTTGTCGAAGTCCACGCTGAGATCCAGCGCCAGGTCGGTGATGCGGACCTGGCTGGGCTGGGCGTAGGAGTGCTCGTCGGTGCGGCGGTCCTGGGCCAGGGCGGGGGCCGCGGCGAGCAGCAGGGCAAACAGCGTGGCAAAGCGGGACATGGCGGAATCCGTACGGGTTGACCCTTGGATTCTAGCGCGGCTAAGGACCTGTAGGAGGGACTTCAGTCCCGATGCTTCAGGGCGAGAAGCATCGGGACAGAAGTCCCTCCTACAGGGCCTTAGCCGCGCTCGAAGCCAACGGTCAACGTTGGGTCGACGAAAGGACGCGCGATCCCGGAGTTCGAACCATCCCCCGAGACACATGTGTTGCGAAGCGGGATTTATTCTG
>JANNQY010000152.1:0-2669 GCA_031400995.1 Lysobacteraceae bacterium | reverse complement strand
GGCCAGGGCGACGCCCCCGAGTGGTCGCTGGTGGCCAAGTCGCAGGGCCTGCAGCCGGCGCTGTTCGGCGCCGAGGCGTCCGAGCTTTGGCGGTTCGACCTGAAGGCCAACGGCACCGGCGGCAGCGCCGGCGTGCAGGGCGACGTGGCGCAGGGAGAATTCAAGGTCGGCATCGATCCCTCGCGCCTTTCCCTTGAAGACGGCCGCCTGCGCGCACAGCCGCTGCGGCTGGTGCTGGAACAGGGCACGGTGGACATCACGGGCCACGCCGAACTCGAGGGCGAGACGCCGCGCTTCGACGTGGTGATCGCCAGCGAGCAGCTCAGCCTGGTTCCCGAAAGCAGCGAGGCAGGCACCGCGGCCGTGCAGGCCCGCGGGCAGCTGCATGCCACCGGCCAGTTGGCCGACTGGACCGTGGAAGGTGACGCGGTGCTGGTGCGCCTGGGCCAGGAGGCGCGTGTCATCGTGTCGGGCCGCGGCGACGAAACCCAAATGCAGATTGACCGCCTGCAGGCCGACACGCCCACCGGCGCGCTGGATGGCAGCGGCACGCTGCGCTGGTCGCCGACGCTGGCCTTGAGCCTGGAAGCGCGGCTGGATGGCTTCGATCCTGGCTATTTCCTGCCCGACTATCCCGGCGCCGTGAATGGCCAGCTGCAGTTACTGGCCGAACGCAGCGAAGGCGGCGCGTGGAGCGGCGAAGCGCAGCTGGACGGATTGGGTGGCCAGCTGCGGCAGCGCGCACTCGGCGGGCGCGCCCAGGCCCGCTGGGACGGCAGCAACGGCAGCGGCGACGCGGCGCTGCGCATCGGCGAAAGCAGGATCACCGCCAGCGGACGCTTTGGCGCGCGCTACGACCTGCAGGCGCGCTTCGCACCGCTGCGGCTGCCCGACGTGATGGCTGGCGCCCGTGGCCAGCTCGAGGGCACGCTGGCCGTGCGCGGCCCCGCGAACGCGCTGGACTACACGTTCGACCTGGTCGGCCAGGACCTGGACTGGAATGGCAGCCTGGCGCAGGCGCTGCAGCTCAACGGCACGCTGCCCGCGCGCGGCAACGGCGGCCGCTTCCGGCTGCAGGCCCAGGGTGTGCAGGCCAGCGGCATTGCGCTGGAGGCGCTCGACCTGCAGGGCCAGGGCAGCCAGGCGGCGCTGGATTTCGAACTGGCCACGAATAGCGCGCAGGCCAAACTCGCGACCAGCGGCCGCATCGGTCGCCGCGGGGCCAACTGGGAGGGCCGCATCGCTGCAATTGAACTCACGGCCGAACCCGGACCGACCCTGCGCCTGCAGGAGAGCGCCAGCTTCCGCTTCGGTCCGCGCGTGGTTCAGCTCGACCGCAGCTGCCTGGTGGCCGAAGGCGTCGAAGGCCGCCTGTGCCTGAGTGCCACCGGGACAACGCTTCAGGCCAAGGGCGAAGCGCTGCCGCTGGCGCTTGCCCAGCCGTGGCTGCCTACCGACGAAGCGGCGCCGCTGTTCGTTTACGGCACCGTGGATCTGGACGCGCAGCTGCAGCAGGGCCGCGATGGCCGCTGGCGCGGCGAGGGCGAGCTGCGCTCGGCCAGCGGCGGCCTGCGCCTGGACCTGGAGTCCGATCGCGACGTGTTCGGCTACCGCGACCTGCTGCTCAAACTCACGCTGGCCGGCGACGCCATCAGCGCGCAGCTCAATGCCGCGCTTCCCGACGACGGCCGGCTCGCGGCCACGCTGCGCACCGGCCTCGCCGCCACGTCGCCGCTGGAGGGCACGCTGCAGTTGGACGTGCGCGACCTGACTTGGCTGGAGCTTTTTTCGCAAGACATCGCCGACCCGGCCGGCAAGCTCCAGGGCCAACTGACCCTGGGTGGCACCCGCGCAGCACCTACCGTGGCGGGCCAGGCGCGGTTGGTGGAGTTCACCGCCGAACTGCCCGGCCTGGGCCTGAAGCTGCGCGAAGGCGAGTTCATGCTGCTGGGCAGCGTGGATGGCAGCGCGCGCCTGGAGGGCAGCGTCCGCTCGGGCGACGGCGTGCTGCGGCTCGACGGCAGCCTGAATTTCCGCGACGCCGCCGCACCGCTGCAGCTGGTGCTGCGCGGCGAGAAAGTGACCGTGGCGAGTACCGCCTCCTTCTTCGCCGTGGCCAGCCCGGACCTGACCCTGCGCTTCGTTGACGGCTTGATGGAGCTGCGCGGCAGCGTGCTGGTGCCCGAGGCGCGGCTGGACCTGGAGTCGCTGGACACCAACGTGGAGGTGTCGCCGGACGTGGTGGTGCTGGATCCTCTGGATCCGCCGCGCGAGCGTTCGCGTCCGCTGGACATGGACTTCACAGTCACCCTAGGTGATGAGGTCACCCTCAAGGGCTTCGGGCTTGATGGCCGCATGACCGGCAGCCTGGCGCTGCGCGAGCGTCCGGGCCGCGCGGCCAGGGCCTCGGGCGCACTCGATGTCACCGGCACCTACAAAGCCTATGGCCGCGTGCTCACCATCGAACGCGCGCGCCTGGGCTTCGCCAACTCGGCTTTCGATGACCCGACGCTCGATATCCTGGCGCAGCGCGTGTTCGACGACGTCACCGTGGGCGTGCAGGTGCGCGGCACCGCCAGCCGCCCGGAAACCACCGTGGTGTCCACGCCGGCCATGGACACCAACGAGGCGCTGTCCTGGCTGATCCTGGGCCGGCCGCTGGCCACCGC
>JANNQY010000151.1:0-3191 GCA_031400995.1 Lysobacteraceae bacterium | reverse complement strand
CCAAGCGCCGCCGCCGGTGCACATGGAGATGGCGACGAACAGGCCCGTCACGATCGTGCCCATCAGCAGGCCGCCCAGGGCATCCGCGCCCAGCGTCACGCCGACGATGATCGGGATGAACAGCGGCAGCATCGAGGGGATGATCATTTCGCGGATGGCCGATTTGGTCAGCAGGTCCACGGCCTTGTCGTACTCGGGCTTGCCGGTGCCTTCCATGATGCCGGGGATTTCCCGGAACTGGCGCCGCACTTCCTCCACCACCGCGCCCGCCGCACGGCCCACGGCCTGCATCGCGAACGCGCCGAACAGGTAGGGGATCATGCCGCCGATCAGCAGGCCGATCACCACGTCCGGGTTGTCGATGGAGAAGTTCACCACCTGGTCGGTGCCGGCGTACTTCTCGCCCAGCTTGTGCGAGTAATCCGCGAACAGCACCAGCGCGGCCAGGCCGGCCGAACCAATCGCATAGCCCTTGGTCACGGCCTTGGTGGTGTTGCCCACGGCGTCCAGCGCGTCGGTGGTCTTGCGGATTTCCTTGTCCATGCCCGACATCTCCGCGATGCCGCCCGCGTTGTCGGTGATGGGGCCGTACGCATCCAGCGCCACGATCATGCCGGCCATGGACAGCATCGCCGTGGCCGCGATGGCGATGCCGAACAGGCCCGCGATCTCGTACGTGCACCAGATGGCGGCCGCCACGGCCAGCACCGGCGCCGCGGTGGACTTCATCGAAACGGCGAGGCCCGCGATCACGTTGGTGCCGTGGCCGGTTTCCGAGGCCTTGGCCACCTGCTGCACCGGGCCGTATTCGGTGGCGGTGTAGTACTCGGTGATCACCACCATGGCTGCAGTGAGCGCCAGGCCGATGAGCGCGCAGTAGAACAGCGGCATCGCCAGGTCGGCGCTGAACATCTCGTTGCTGACCCAGTAGAACGCGCCCGCCGCCAGCACGCCGGAAACGGCCAGGCCGCGGTACAGCGCGTTCATGATCTTGCCGCCCTCGCGCACTTTCACGAAGAAAGTGCCGGCAATGGAAGCGATGATTGAGACCGCGCCCAGCACCATCGGATACAGCACACCCGCCCAGCCATACGTGCTGAAGAAAATGCCGGCGATGAGCATGGAGGCGATCACGGTGACCGCATAAGTTTCGAACAGGTCGGCCGCCATGCCGGCGCAGTCGCCGACGTTGTCGCCGACGTTGTCGGCGATCACGGCCGGGTTGCGCGGGTCATCCTCGGGGATGCCGGCTTCCACCTTGCCCACCAGGTCGGCGCCCACGTCGGCACCCTTGGTGAAGATGCCGCCGCCCAGGCGCGCGAAGATCGAAATCAGCGAACTGCCGAAGGCCAGGCCGATCATCGGCTGCATCGCGGCATTCACCGCTTCGGCGGTCTGCGCGCCCGAGCCACCGATCACGTACCAGAAGTAGCCGGCAACACCCAGCAGGCCCAGCCCCACCACCAGCATGCCGGTGATGGCGCCGCCCTTGAAGCTGACGTTGAGCGCCGAGTTCAGGCTCACCGTGGCCGCCTGCGCGGTGCGCACGTTGGCCCGCACCGAGACGAACATGCCGATGAAGCCCGCCAGACCCGACAGGAAGGCGCCGATGGCGAAGCCAATCGCGGTGGGCCAGCCCAGCGCCGGCACGAAGCCGATGACCAGGAACAGCACGACGCCGACGATGGCGATGGTGCGGTACTGGCGCCGCAGGTAGGCGCCTGCGCCTTCCTGGATGGCCGCGGCGATGCCCTGCATCTTCTCGTTGCCGGCCGGCTGGCCGACGATCCACTTGGCAACGACAACGCCGTAAAGAATGGCGATGGCCGCACAGGCCAACGCGAGGTGCAAACCGTATTGCTCAAACATGAAAACCCTCCCCAGAGTTCGAAAAGACCATAAATCGAGGCGGCCAAAGGGCCGCTACGCCGGAGTATGGCAAAGGGGGGAGGGTGGGCGCCAGAAGTCCAGTCCCAGGCGCCAGAAGTGGGCTCAGCCCTTCCAGGCGGGCAATTTGCGCGCAATGGCGACGTTTTTGAGCCGCACATACTTCGGCAGCCCAGTGCTGCCAAATGGCGGCGGCGATTCCCCGCGGATCAGCGGCTCTAGATAATTGCGGCAGGCGGCCGTGATCCCGTAGCCGGAGCGGTCGATATAGCCCTTGGGCATCACCTTCTCGCGGTTGGCGATCTCGCTGAGCGCCGCCGGTGCGATCTTCCAGCGATAGGGTTTCGACGACGTGCGAACGATCACCGGCATCACGCCGTTGAGGCCCTTGAGCGCGTAGTCCACGGCGGCCTTGCCCACGGCCTGGGCCTGGGCCAGGTCGGTGGCCGAGGCCAGGTGGCGGGCCGAGCGCTGCAGGTAGTCGGGCACCGTCCAGTGCACCTTCAAGCCCAGCTTGTCCTTCACCGTGGCGGCCAGAAGCGGGCCCACGCCACCGAGCTGCGAGTGGCCAAAAGCATCGGTGCCACCGCCGGCGTCAGCCACGAAGCGGCCGTCCGGGTGGCGCACGCCCTCGGACACCACCACCACGCACCAGCCCACGCGCTTCACGGTGTCCTGCACGCGGGCCAGGAACTTGGCTTCGTCATAGGCGACTTCGGGGAACAGGATCACCTGCGGCGCCTGGTCACGGTCGGTACCGGCCAGGCCGGCGGCCGCGGCCAGCCAGCCGGCGTGCCGGCCCATCACTTCGTAGACGAAAACCTTGGTGGAGGTATCGGCCATGGCCGCCACGTCCAGCGCGGCCTCGGCCACCGACACCGCGGTGTACTTGGCGGCCGAGCCGAAGCCCGGGCAGCAATCGGTGCCAACCAGGTCGTTGTCCACCGTCTTGGGCACGCCGATGCAGGTGAGCGGATAGCCGGTGGCCTCGGCCATGCGCGAGAGCTTGAGCGCGGTATCGGCCGAATCGTTGCCGCCGTTGTAGAGGAACCAGCGCACATCGTGTGCATCGAAGACGTCCAGCAGGCGCTGGAAGCGGTCGCGGTCAAGTTCTAGCGATTTGAGCTTGAAGCGGCAGGAGCCGAACGCCCCGCCCGGCGTGTGGGCCAGGCCCTTCAGGTCGGCCAACGACTCCTTGGAGGTGTCCACCAGGTCCTCGCGCAGTGCGCCGAGGATGCCGTTGCGAGCGGCCAGGGCCTTCACTTTGCGGTCCCGTGCGGCCAGCAGCACGGCGCTGGCGGTGG
>JANNQY010000150.1:0-1537 GCA_031400995.1 Lysobacteraceae bacterium | reverse complement strand
GAGCATCCGGGCGTGGAGCTCAGGCGCTCGCTGCGCGGCGATAGCCCGAACTATCTGTTCCTGGACCTGCATATCGCGCCGTCCGCGCCGCCGGGCGTGATGCAGATCCGCTTCGAAGGCGAAGGTGGCACGTATACCGTGGCCTACCCGCTGCTGGCGCGTGAGCCGGGCTCGGCGCAGCGCCGCGGTTTCGGGCCCAGCGACGTCATCCTGAACCTGATGCCCGATCGATTCGCCAACGCCGACCCGGGCAACGACAGCCTGCCGGGCCTGGCCGACCGCGCCGATCGCGACGCGCCCAGCGGCCGCCATGGCGGCGACCTGCAGGGCATGGCGCAGCACCTGGACTACATCGCCGACATGGGTTTCACCATGGTCTGGCCGACGCCGCTGATGGCGAACAACCAGCCGCAGCATTCCTACCACGGCTATGCGGTCACCGACCTGTACAAGGTGGACCCGCGCTTTGGCAGCAATGACGACTACCGCCGCTTCGTGCAGCAGGCGCGCGAGCGCGGCATCGGCGTTATCCAGGACATCGTGCCCAACCATATCGGCGGTGCGCATCCGTGGCTGGCCGATTTGCCTACGAAGGATTGGCTGACGCTGGGGGCAAAGTTCGCGCCCACCCACCACGCGCGCAATGCGCTCAGCGATGCCTATGGCGCCCAGTCCGACCGCGAGGATTTCACCCAGGGCTGGTTCACCCAGACCATGCCCGACCTCAACCAACACCAGCCGCTGCTGGCCACGTACCTGGAACAGAACGCGATCTGGTGGATCGAATACGCCGGGCTGGCGGGCTTCCGGGTGGATACCGTGGGCTATTCGGATACCGAATTCATGGCGCGCTGGACCGCGCGCATCCTGGAAGAATTCCCGGACTTCAGCATTGTCGGCGAAGAGTGGAGCCTCAACCCGCTGGTGGTGTCGCGCTGGCAGCGCGATGCCTCCGGGCGCATGCCGGCGGGCATGGCCATGCCCAACATGATGGATTTCCCACTCAGCGAAACGCTGCGCCGGGCGCTGGCGTCCACCGAAAAATACGATTCCGGACTCACCGAACTTTACGAAATGCTGGTGAACGACGCGCTGTACCCGGACCCGTCACGGCTGGTGTTGTTCGAGGGCAACCACGACATGCCACGACTCTACAGCGTGCTGGGTGAAGACCTGGACCTGTACAAGATGGCGCTGGTGTACCTGGCCACGGCGCCGCGCATCCCGCAGTTTTATTACGGCACCGAAGTGCTGATGACCAGCCCGACCCAGCGCGACGACGCGGCGGCCAGGCGCGACTTCCCGGGCGGTTGGCCGGGCGATGCGGTGAGTGCTTTCGACGGCGCTGGACTGGACGCCCGCCAGCGCGAGGCGCAGGCGTTCGTGCGAAAACTGTTGAACTGGCGCAAGCAAGCCAGCGCCGTGCACGCGGGGAAAATGCTGCACTACGCGCCGCGCGATGGCGTGTACGTTTATTTCCGGAGCGACGACGCGCAGCGCTTCATGGTGGTGCTCAACAAGAATACCGAGGCCACCA
>JANNQY010000149.1:0-2403 GCA_031400995.1 Lysobacteraceae bacterium | reverse complement strand
CGGAACAGCACCTTATACTTATGCCTGGAGCACAGTACCGGTACAAACTACTTCACAGGCCACCGGTGGCAGCGCCTTGGCCGGCGTCTGGTGGCCGGTGAACAGCCGGAACGCCTTGAGGTTGAAGGCGAAGGCGTCCGGCGTGCGCTGCACCCAGGCGTGCGCATTGCGGGCCGAGGGTAGGGCGTAGTAGCTGCTGTCCACCTCCACTAGGGGGAACTTGTCGGCGTAGTAGCGCAGCCGGCCTTCGGCCGTGCTGCAGCCGGGTGGGTAGAACCTGCGGCACTGAATCAAGCTGGGATCGGTCCAGCTGGCGGTGCCGACGCGGATGTTGTGCAGTGCCATGGTCGGCACAGTGTTAGCACACGGCGCCAGGCCCTGCGACAGGTGGTTCCGACTCCAACGCCGCGAGGTGCAGGCACAGGCCAGCCAGGCTGCGCAGGTCCTGCGCATTGTGTTCTGCGACGCGGCGCAGGTTGCGGGCGCTGCCGCCGCGCAGGTAGTCGAGCCAGGCGCGTGGCGCCTCCGAACCGGGCAGGTCGTCGTTGCGCACGATGCCCAGCACCTGGCGCTCGATGGTGCCCAAGCGGCAGTTTTCCCAGCGGTCTTTCCAGCGCCGGCGGCTGGGATGCAGCAAATCCAGGTGCACCAGGCCGGGCAGGGGGCTGGGCAGTCGTGCCAGCCGGTAGCGGGTGTTGAGCAGGGGCGCGTCGTAGCTTTTGCCGTTGTAGCTCACAAGCACCGTTTGCGGACCCAGCCACTGCGCGAAGTGGCGCAGCATGTCGGTCTCCGCCGCCATCGTGGTGGTCGTCAGTTGGCGCAGCCGCAGCCCATCCGCGAACCAATCGGCGGCGCCGATCATGAAAGCCCGGGTGCCGGTGCCGCCGGCCAGGCCGGTGGTTTCGGTGTCGAAGCACAGCAGGTGTTCGCGCGCGAACGTGCCCAGCTTGGCGAAGCTGGCATCCACGTGTGCCGGCGCGTCGGGCCAAGACGCGCGCTGCTCGGTGTAGAACAGCCCGGGCGCAATCTGTTCGCCCGCCACGTGGCGATCGGCGTCGGCCGGTGGCAGGGGACGCGGTGCGATGGCCTTGCTGCGGATGCCGAGCAGGCGCCGGATGTGTTCGGGCACTTCGCTGCGCGGCAGGGCGGGCGGCGGCGTGGCCCGGCCGGCCTGCTGCTGCAGCCCGCGCAGCCGTTCCAGCACCGCGCTCATGGCGCATCCAGCAGGGCCAGCACGCGCGCAGCCAGCGCCTTGGGCCCCACCACCAGGCTTTCATCGGCCGCCAGCACGGGCCCGGCGCAGGCCGGGCAGCCGGCGCGGCAGTCGCAGGCGTCCAGCAGTGCGCGTGCGCGCGACACCAGCTCGGCGCGGCGGTGGTACAGCGGCTCGCTCAGGCCGATGCCACCAGGGTAGGCGTCGTAGAGATAGACGGTGGGCACGAACGCTTCGGTGGCCGCCGGATCCAGCGGCTTGCCGTCGCCACCGCGAAGTTGCCCGCGCCCGCGGCCGTCGGCCGAGGCGAACCAGGCACCGTCGCCGCTGCCCACGGCCTTGTGCAGATCGCGCGCCTCGGCCATGGCGGTCACGTGTGCAACCAGATGCAGGGCATACGCCGCGCCCAGGAATCCATCCAGCGCTTCCTGGCGCGAGGGGAACGCCGCCTCCAGCACCGCCGAGGGCAGCTGCCACCAGACGGCCGTGCTGTGCAGCTCCTGGTCGGGCAGGGTGACCGGCCCGTAGCCGATGTTTTCGTGGGTGTAGTAGCGGATTTTCTTGTAGCCCGACACCCGCCGCACCACGTGCACCTCACCGTGGTGGGCGCTGCCTTGGCCGGTGTTGGCGCCATCGAAACGTTCGAGCACCTTGAGCTTGGTGTAGTCGATGGCGTCGGTGTAGTAATCCACGCGGGTGCGGGTGACGAAGGCCTTGCGGCCGTCCCAGTCCAGCCGCTCCACCTGGTAGGGCACCGACTGCACCATGTGGATGGCGCCTTCGTACAGGGTGAGCGCGGCGGCGCTGTAGTCCACTTCGGCAATGATGGTTTGCTTGCCGTCGCTGCGGTCCACCACCACGAAGTTGCCGTCGGCCACCGCGCGCAGGCTCACGGCATTGGCCGGGTAGCTGTCGGCGATCCACTCCCAGCGCTCGCCTTCGCGATGCACCACCTCGGTTTCGGCCAGCAGCTCCAGGTAGGGCGCGGCATCCACCGGGCCGAAGCTGTCCCCGCGCAGGAAGGGCAGCTC
The DNA here is from genome assembly GCA_031400995.1 of Lysobacteraceae bacterium. Classification (GTDB taxonomy): domain Bacteria; phylum Pseudomonadota; class Gammaproteobacteria; order Xanthomonadales; family Xanthomonadaceae; genus Arenimonas. The sequence continues at coordinate 159 of JANNQY010000149.1, read as the reverse complement.
GAAGGCGGCGCAGCGGATGTGGTCGAGCAGGATCAGCGGCTGGTTGGCGTGCAGGCGCGCGTGTTCGGGCGACGCGCCTTCGAAATATTCCGGGTGCCGCACCAGGTACTGGTCCAGCGGATCGGAGCTGGCCACCAGCACGCCCAGCGCCGCCTGCTG
>JANNQY010000148.1:0-3397 GCA_031400995.1 Lysobacteraceae bacterium | reverse complement strand
CGTTCGGCAGCAATCGGCCAAAGATCGCCGGCAGGTAGCCGCGATGCGCGGCGCGCGCGCCTGCTTCGCCGGCAACCAGCATCCAGCCGCCCAGTGTGCCGGTGGCCTTGAGTGCCGCTGCTGCGGCGATCGCCACCGCCGCCCAGGGGCCGTAAATCTCGGCGGCCACCAGCGCAAAGGGCGCGCCGGACGCGGCCAGTTCATCCGCGGGCACGATGCCCATCACCAGCACCGACGACAGCAGGTACACCGCGCCGGCCAGCAGGATGCCGGCGAGGGTGGCGCGCGGCACGTTGCGGTCCGGGTCGTCGACGATGCCTGCCACCATCGCGCCGGTTTCCAGACCGATGAATGACCAGAACACGGGCGCGAGGTTGCCGAACACCACGGCGGCGTCCGATTTCTCGGTGACATTCCAGTCCGCTGCGAACAGCGAGGCGTCGAACTGGGTCCAGCCACCCACCAGCACCACCGCCACCGGCAGCAGGCCGAACACGACGCAGAAGGACTGGAAGGTGGCGACCTTGCGCGGGCCGGCCAGGTTGATCGCCAGCATCAGCCAGATCAGCGCCAGCTGGCCGCCCAATCGCACCGCCGTGCTGTCGCCGTCGAGCGGCAGCAGCAGGACCAGATAGCCAAACGCGGCCACGACTACGGCGTTGTTGCCCGCCCACGAGGCCGCCCAGTAAAGCGTGGTGGCGAGAAACCCCATGTCGCGGCCCAGCGCCGGCCGCACGTAGTCATCCGGGCAATTGAGATTGGGATAGTCGCGCGCCAGCCGGGCAAAGGCGCCGCCGAGCACCACCGCGATGACGGTACCAATCAGCCAGCTGAGCGCCGTGACCGAACCCTGGGTGGCCAGCGAAGCGGGCAGCAGGAAGAACCCGGAACCGATCATGTTGTTGGCCACCACGAAGGTGGCCAACACCACGCCTATCTTTTTCGGCGCCGTCATGGGCGCGCCCCGAAGTAGGCCCTACTTGGCCTCGGGCAGGTTGTCCCCGTCGAACTGGTCCAGGCCCTTGTTCAGACGCGAGTTGTGCATGCCATAGGCGAAGTAAAGCGCGATGGCGCCCAGCACGTACCACGCGAAGAACACCAGCACGCGGTTCTCGACGGTGAATATCAGCGCGAAGCAGGACACGATGCCCAACGCCGGCAGCACCGGATACAGCGGAACGCGGAAGCCGCGGGGAATTTCTGGATGCGTGGTGCGCAGCCAGATCACCGCCAGGCAGACGATACCGAAGGCCGCCAGCGTGCCTACCGAGGTCATATCGCCCAAGGTGTTGATGTCGAAGAAAGCGGCGGCGCTGGCCGTCAGCACGCCCACCAGGATGGTGTTCACCCACGGGGTGCGGAAGCGAGGATGTACCTTGGCGAATACGCTGGGCAGCAAGCCATCGCGCGCCATGGTGTAGAAGATGCGGGTCTGGCCGTACATCAGCACCAGCACCACCGAGGTGAGGCCGATGATGGCGCCTGCCTTGATGATCTTGGCGAACCAAGCCCAGTCCGGGCCCAGTGCGTCCACGGCCACGGCCACCGGGTCGGGTACGTTCAGCACCGAATAATTCACCACCAGCGTCATCACGATCGACACCAAGATGTAGAGGATGGTGCACACCACCAGCGAGCCGATGATGCCGATGGGCATGTCCTTCTTCGGGTTCTTGGCCTCCTGGCCAGCGGTGGAGACCGCCTCGAAGCCGATGTAGGCGAAGAACACGATGGACGCTGCGCGGAACACGCCGCCCCAGCCGAACTCGCCTTCCTTGCCGGTGGCCGGCGGGATGAACGGGTCCCAGTTGTGCTTGAGCGTCTCGAAATTCTGGATGACGTACCAGCCTACGATCACGATGAAGGCGATGATCACCGTCATCTTGATCGCCACGATGACGTTGTTGACCTTGGCACTTTCCGACACGCCCACCACGAGTAGGCCTGCCAGCGCGATGCACACCATGAAGGCGGGCAGGTTGAACAGCGTGGTCACCGGGGAGCCGTCCGCGCCCAGCACCGCAGCGCCATTGCGCATCAGCGCGTGGCCGTAGGGCCCGGTCAGTTCGGGTGGTATCGCCACGCCGTAGTCGCCCAGCAGGCTCACTACGTAGCCGGACCAGCCCACGGCAACCACCGAGGCGGCCAGGCCGTACTCAAGTAGCAGTAGGGACCCCATGATCCAGGCGGCGAATTCGCCGATGGTGGTGTAGCTGTAGGTGTAGGCCGAGCCCGAAACGGGCAGGGTGGAGGACAGTTCGGCGTAGCACAGGCCCGCCAGCGCGCAAACCGTGCCCGCAATCAGGAACGACAGCAGCACCGCCGGACCGGCGTGCAGCGCCGCGGCATTACCGGTGCGCACGAAGATGCCGGCGCCGATGATGCAGCCAATGCCCAGGAATATCAGGTTCCATGGCCCCAGGGTGCGCTTGAGCTGGCTGGTTTCCGTTTCGCGCTGGACTTGTTCAACGCTTTTGCGGAGCAACAAGCGCCCCATGAAGCTGCGTTCGGACGTGCTTGCCATCAATGTTCCCCTTCTTGATTGCGTCTTGGGCCTCGCCACGGCGTGGGCGGCGGGCCTGATCATGGCCGCGACTGGTGGTCGCGGGCAGCGACTAACCTTAGCCCAGCCGGCGGGGGGCCACAAGCCGCGCCGGCCTGCTGCGCTGGGCTTTCAGCGGCTAAACTGAAGGCCGTTACCGGAGCCCGGACATGCACCTGCCACGCTTTGACCTAGCCGCCGCGCTGGCGCGCTATCGCCTTGCCCATCCCGACGAGCCTGGCGTCGTTGACCTGTTCAGGCCGTTCCTGGAGTCATCGCCCGACGTGTTCGAGCGACGGCACCCGCCGGGACACTTCACCGGATCGGCATGGCTGGTGAGTGCCGATGGCCAGCGCGTGCTGCTTACGCACCACCGCAAACTCGGCCGATGGCTGCAGCTGGGTGGCCACGCCGACGGCGATGCCGACCTGGCGATGGTGGCGCTGCGCGAGGCGGAAGAGGAGTCAGGACTGGTGGATCTGGCCGTGGCCGCTGAGATCTTCGACATCGATCGCCACGCCATTCCTGCCCGCGGGGCCGATCCCGAGCACTGGCACTACGACGTACGCTTCGTGGTGCGTGCCACCGGCAGCGAGGATTTCGCCCTCAGCGAAGAATCGCTGGCGCTTGCCTGGCGTCCGGTGGCGGACATCGCCGCTGATCCCGATGCCGACGACTCGCTGCGCCGAATGGCAAAGAAATGGCTGTCCCACTGCGCCGACTGACCCCATCTTTCATCATGTAGGAGGGACTTCAGTCCCGATGCTTGTAAGTGGAGAGCATCGGGACGGAAGTCCCTCCTACATGATGAAAGATGGGGGTGAGTCGGTGCAGTGGGACAGCCCTTTCTTTGCC
>JANNQY010000147.1:0-1552 GCA_031400995.1 Lysobacteraceae bacterium | reverse complement strand
GTGCAGCAGCGCATACAGCAGCATCGAGCCGTGGCCGTTGGAGAGCACGAAGCGGTCGCGCCCCGGCCACTGCGGATGCGCGGGGTTGTGGCGCAGGTGACGGCCCCACAGCGCCACCGCAATCTCGGCCATGCCCATCGGCGCGCCGGGATGACCGGAGTTGGCTTGTTGCACGGCGTCCATCGCCAGCGCCCGGATGGCGTTGGCCATCAGGGCTTCGCGGCTGGCGCTGGTGAGGGGCGCCGGGGCAGCGGTGTCGGGTACGCGTTGGGTGTCGAGGCTGGACATGCGGGCGGGCTCGCTCGGAGCGGTGGGCGGAAGACGGCGGAGACGCGATTTTAGGGGCCGGCCCTGCGCAGCTGCGCGATCTTTGCGCACAGCCCAGGCAGGGCTCGGCCACGCCTACACTGCGCGCCGATGCCCCTGGTCCAGCCCTCCGCCCTGATCCTGGCCGCTGGCCGCGGCGAGCGCATGCGCCCGTTCACCGACCGCTGCCCCAAGCCGCTCTTGCAGGTGCGCGGCAAACCCTTGATCGAATGGCATCTCGAGGCCCTCGCGGCCGCGGGCGTCGAACAGGTCATCATCAACACGGCCTGGCTGGAGGATCAATTCCCGGCGGTGCTCGGCGACGGCGCGCGCTGGGGCCTGGCGATCCGCTACTCGACCGAGGGCCGCGACCATGGCGGCGCGCTCGAGACCGCCGGTGGCATTGCCAAAGCCCTGCCCTGGCTGACCAGCCAGAACAACGACAGCTTCTGGGTCGTGTCGGGTGACGTCTTCTTGCCCGGCTTTGCTTTCGTCGCCGCCGAGGCCGCGGGCTTTGCCGCCAGCAGCGAACTGGCGCGCTTGTGGTTGGTGGCTAATGCGCCGCACCATCCGCAGGGGGACTTTGGCATCGACGCCAGCACCGGCCTGGCCACCCTCGAAGCGCCGCGCCGCACCTGGGCTAGCGTCGGCCTGTTCCGCGCCGAGATGTTTGCCGGTGTCACGCCCGGCACACGTCTGCCACTGCGGCCACTGCTCGACGCTGCGCTCGGTGCGCGCCGGCTGGGTGGCCGGGCTTGGAACGGATCCTGGACCGATGTCGGCACGGCCGAGCGCCTGGCGGCTTTGAACGCCGAGCCGAGTCGGCCATGAAACGCAGCGGCGGCCTGATGGCAGCGCTGGGCGCCAGTCTGGTGCTGGCCGTCGTCGCCCTGGCCGCGGGTTGGCCGTTCGCGGAGTGGTTCGGCATCGCGCTCAGCGCGCTGTTGGCGCTGCACGTGTGGCGCGATCGGCGCGAAGCCGAACGCATGCGCGGCAGCCTTGTGTATGCGCTCGACGCGATGCAGGCCGGCGTGGTGCTCTACGACGCCGACGACCGCCTGGTGGTCGCCAACGCCGATTTTCGCCAGCTCTATGCACCCATTGCCGCGCGCCTGGTGCCGGGCCTGGCCTTTGAGGACCTGCTGCGCGAAGCCGTGCGCGCCGGCCTGGTGCCCGAAGCGCAGACCGCGGGGGAGCCGTGGATCAACCAGCGCGTGGCCCAGCACCGCAACGCCGCGCACAGCCC
>JANNQY010000146.1:0-1750 GCA_031400995.1 Lysobacteraceae bacterium | reverse complement strand
AGCTTGGCGCGCTGGGCTTGCAGGGCGCCCAGCTGCACGGACCAATCGGCCAGCCGCGCGCGCTCCTGGCCCACCACGGCCTCCGGGGCGTTTTGCACGAAGGTTTCGCTGGAGAGCTTGGCCTCGCATTTGGCGATTTCGCCGGCGATGCGCTTGAGTTCCTTGTCCAGTCGCGCGGTTTCCGCGCCCAGGTCAATCAGCCCCGCCAGCGGGATCAACAGCTTCAGGCTGCCCACCAGGGCGGCGGCGCTAGCCGGGGCCTCGCCGGTGATCCATTCGATGGACTCCAGCCGCGCCAGGAAGCTCAGCGCGGCACCGTGGCGCTCGAGCAGGGCGCGGTCCGCGGCGCTGCCGTCCTGCAGGAGCAGCGGCACGGCCTTGGCCGGCGAGATGCCCATCTGGCTGCGGATAGAGCGCAGCTGGGTGACGGCGGCCTTGAGCCATTCGATGTCGGACGCGGCGGCGGGGTTGAGCATCGCCTCGTCGTATTCGGGGTAGGGCTGGGTGCTGATGCTGTTGCCGGCGATGCCCAGGGTGGGCGCGACCGAATGCCAGATTTCCTCGGTGACGAAGGGCGTGAGCGGGTGCAGCGCGCGCAGCAGGGTCTCCAGCACGTAGAGCAGCGTGTGCCGGGTGCTGTCGGCGGCGGCCTTGTCCTCGCCCCACAGGGCGGGCTTTGCCAGCTCCAGGAACCAGTCGCAATATTCGTTCCAGGCGAACTCGTAGAGCGCCTGCGAGGCCAGGTCGAAGCGGTAGTCGGCGTAGCCGCGCTCCACCTCCGCCAGAGTGGCCTGCAGTCGATGCAGGATCCAGCGCTCGGCGTCGGTGCGCGGGCTCGTTGTGGGAGGGACTTCAGTCCCGATAGCCATCGGGACTGACGTCCCTCCCACAGGGGCAGGTTCGCAGTTCATCAGCACGAAGCGCGCGGCATTCCACAGTTTGTTGCAGAAATTCTTGTAGCCCTCGCAGCGCTGCAGGTCGAACTTGATGTCGCGGCCGTGGGTGGCCAGCGAGGCGAAGGTGAAGCGCAGCGCGTCGGCGCCGAAAGCCGGGATGCCTTCCGGGAACTCCTTGCGCGTGGCCTTCTCGATCTTGGGCGCGTCGGTGGGCTTCATCAGGCCGCTGGTGCGCTTGGCCACCAGCGCATCGGCGGTGATGCCGTCTATCAAATCAATCGGGTCGAGCACATTGCCCTTGGACTTGGACATCTTCTGCCCGTCCTTGTCCCGCACCAAGCCGGTGATGTAGACGTCCTTGAACGGCACTTCGCCGGTGAAGTGATCGGTCATCATGATCATCCGGGCGACCCAGAAGAAGATGATGTCGAAGCCCGTGACCAGCACTGAGGTGGGCAGGCGCTTGTCGAAGCCCAGTTCGGCCATCGCCTGCTTGTTCGGCCAGCCCAGGGTGCTGTGCGACCAGAGCGCCGAGGAGAACCAGGTTTCCAGCACGTCGCTGTCGCGGGTGAGAGCGAAGTCCGCGGCCAGCGCGTGCTTCGCGCGCACCTCGTCTTCGTCGCGGCCCACGTACACCTGGCCCGCCGCGTCGTACCACGCTGGAATGCGGTGGCCCCACCAGAGTTGGCGGCTGATGCACCAGTCCTGGATGTTGCCCATCCAGTGGCGATAGGTGTTGATCCAGTTCTCGGGCACGAAACGGACGCTGCCGTTCTCGACCAGTTCGAGCCCACGCGCCGCCAGCGCGTCCATTTTCACGAACCACTGGTCGGTGAGGTAGGGCTCGATCACCT
>JANNQY010000145.1:0-3612 GCA_031400995.1 Lysobacteraceae bacterium | reverse complement strand
CTGGAGTCCGGCCTTGGCGCTATCGGAGGCTGCGGCGCTGCGCGGTTACCGGGCCACGTTGGCCGGCAGCGCCCGGGTGGCGGGCCATGCCGCACAGGCGGTTGAACTCCGGCCGCAGGATGCGTGGCGCTATGGCTACCGGCTGTGGCTGGAGCGCGAGAGCGGTTTTCCCCTGCGCGTGGACCTGCTGGGCGAGGCCGGAGTCACGTTGGAGCAAGTCGCCTTCACCGACCTGCAGTTGGGCCAGAGGCCCAGCGATGCCGACCTTGAGCCGACGGCGGGCGCAGCCGCGCCCTCGAAACCGCCAATGGCCTCGCGGCAAGATGCCACGCCGGGCTGGTACGTGCCGGCGCCTCCCGAAGGCTTCACGCTGCGCGCCGCGCGCCGCTGGCCGGGCGGCGAACATCTGCTGTACAGCGACGGCTTGGCGAGTGTGTCCATTTATCTCGAAGCCGCCGATGCCGGCTGGAACGGCGCCTCCAGCATCCAGCGCGGCGCGGTGAATGGCCGCGCCTATTGGGTGGATGGGTGGCGCGTGCTGGCGATCGGAAAAGTTCCCGCTGTCACCGTGGACCACTTCGCCCGCAGCGTGCGCCCGAGCCGCGACGATGGCTGAGCGCGAAGTGCTGGTTTGCGCGGTGCAGGGCGGCCGGGTGCAGTTGCGCTTGCTGGGCAGCGCCTGCGACGGCTGCCAAGGCGGATGCGCGGGCCGCTGCAGCCTGTTCGCCACGGCTGAGGATGGCCAGCTCTGGCTGCCGTTGATCGCGGGCGACAGCGCTGCGCCGGGCCAGCGCCTGCGCCTCCAGTTGGACGACCAGCAGCTGCGTCGCGCTGCCTGGCGCGGCTATGGCTGGGCGTTGCTGGGCCTGCTGCTGGGCGCCGGCCTGGGCAGTGCGGCCGGCCAGCTGCTGGGCCACTACGCCAACGTCCTCACGCTGGCCGGACTGCTGGCGGGAACTTTTGCCGCTGTCCATTTCTCCAAGCGCCACCTTCCGGAGCCGCGGCTGCTTGCCGCGCGCGAACCGGCGCCCCCTTCCCCCACGAGTGACCCACGATGATTCGCAAGAGCCGCCACGCCCTTTTCTTCGCCCTGGCCCTGCTGGTGCCGATGGTGCAAGCGCAGTCCCCGGCCGCCGCACCCGCCGCCGCGCCCATAGTCAACCTGCCTGATTTCACCCGTTTGGTGGAGCGGGCCGGGCCGGCGGTGGTCAATATCGAAGCCAGCACCCGCCCTGGCGCGCAGGCGCGGCCCGCGGCGCGCGGACCTCAGGAAGAACTGCCTGAGGACATGCCTGAATTCTTCCGCCGTTATTTCGGCCAGCCCGGGCAGCCGGGTGCACCGCAGGGGCCTGAGCGTGGCCAGGGCGGCGGCGTGTCGCAGGGTACGGGGTTCATCATTTCCGCCGACGGCTACGTGCTAACCAACCACCATGTGGTGGAGGGCGCGGACAGCATCGTGGTGCGCCTGACCGACAGCCGCGAATACACCGCCAAATTGGTCGGCAGCGACCCGCTGTCGGACGTGGCCCTGCTCAAGGTGCAGGCCACTGGCCTGCCGGTGCTGCCCATCGGCGATTCGCGCAGCCTCAAGCCCGGGCAGTGGGTCATGGCCATTGGCTCGCCGTTTGGCTTCGACCATTCGGTCACCGCGGGCATTGTCAGCGGCGTCGGCCGCCGCAGCCTGGACCCCAGCCAGCAGTACGTGCCCTTCATCCAGACCGACGTGGCGATCAACCGCGGCAATTCCGGCGGCCCGCTGCTCAATACCCGCGGTGAAGTGGTGGGTATCAATTCGCAGATTTTCTCCAACTCCGGCGGCTACATGGGCGTGAGCTTCGCCATTCCCATCGAAGTGGCGATGAACGCCTCGCGCCAGCTGCGCGAGACCGGCCGCGTGGTGCGCGGCCAACTGGGCGTGCGCATCCAGGACGTGCAGCGCGAGGACCTTCAGGAACTGGGCCTGGACCGCGCGGTGGGCGCGTTCGTTGGCGGGGTGGAGAACGGCAGCGCGGCAGCGCGCGCCGGCATCCAGCCCGGCGACGTGATCACCAGCTTCAACGGCCGCAACATCGTGCGTTCGGCTGAACTGCCGCCGATGGTGGGCGCGCTGCCGCCCGGTAGCCGCGCCAGCGTGCGCCTGGTGCGCAATGGCAAGCCCATGGAGTTGGTGGTGACCCTGGCCGCGCTGGATCCCTCGGTGGCCGGCGCGGATGCCCCGGCGCAACGCGAAGCGGCCCCCGTGCCGGCTGCCAATCCGCTGGGCCTGGTGGTGCAGCCAGTCACGGCGGGTCAGCGCGAGGCCTTGGGCCTGGAAGCGGGCGAGGGCGTGATGATCAGCCGGGTCACTGGGCTGGCAGCGCGCACTGCGGGCCTGGCGCCGGGCGTGGTGGTGCTGCAGGTGGACCGCAGTCGCATCGGCTCGGTGGCGGAATTCAACGCGGCCGTGAAGACGCTGGAAGTGGGGGACGAGGTGCGGCTGCTGGTTCGCGACGCCCAGAGCACCGGCTTTGTTGGCTTCGCGCTGCGCTGAGGGCGTGCAGGCGCCGGGGCCGGCATCGGTCCCGGCGTTTTGGGCGTCATTCCGGGCTGGGACCGGGCCGCTGTGCGATAATTCGCCGTTTACCGCCACCCCCAGGTCGCCGGCTTCCCCCATGCAGTACATCCGTAATTTTTCCATCATCGCCCACGTTGACCACGGCAAGTCGACGCTTGCCGACCGCATCATCCAGATTTGCGGCGGCCTCCAAGCGCGCGAGATGGAAGCGCAGGTGCTCGACTCCAATCCGATCGAGCGCGAGCGCGGCATCACCATCAAGGCCCAGTCGGTTTCCTTGCCCTACACCGCGAAGGATGGGCAGACCTACCAGCTCAACTTCATCGACACCCCCGGCCACGTCGACTTCAGCTACGAAGTCAGCCGCTCGCTGGCCGCCTGCGAAGGCGCGCTGCTGGTGGTCGACGCCGCCCAGGGCGTGGAAGCCCAGTCCGTGGCCAACTGCTACACCGCGGTGGAGCAGGGCCTGGAAGTGGTTCCGGTGCTGAACAAGATCGACCTCCCCACGGCCGACATCGAAAAAGTTAAAAAGGAAATCGAGGCCGTGATCGGCATCGATGCCGACGACGCCGTGGCCATCAGCGCCAAGACCGGCCTGAACGTCATTGACGTGCTCGAGGCCATCGTCAAGCGCATCCCGGCGCCGAAGGACCGCGGCAGCAGCAAGCTGCAGGCCTTGATCATCGACTCATGGTTCGACAATTACCTGGGCGTGGTGTCGCTGGTGCGCGTGATGCAGGGCGAGATCAAGCCTGGCGACAAGATGCTGGTGATGTCCACCGGCCGCACGCACCTGGTGGACAAGGTTGGCGTGTTCACGCCCAAGCGCAAGGACCTGCCCAAGCTGGGCGCCGGTGAAGTGGGCTGGATCAATGCGTCCATCAAGGACGTACACGGCGCGCCGGTGGGCGACACGCTCACCCTGGCCAACGACCCGGCATCCGAGCCGCTACCGGGCTTCCAGGAAATGCAGCCGCGCGTTTTCGCCGGCCTGTTCCCGGTCGACGCCGAAGACTACCCGGCGCTGCGCGAGGCGCTGGAGAAGCTCAAGCTCAACG
>JANNQY010000144.1:0-7502 GCA_031400995.1 Lysobacteraceae bacterium | reverse complement strand
CGCTCTGATCCCTTGCGGGAGGGACTTCAGTCCCTATAACCCTCCCCATTTGTAGGAGGGACTTCCGTCCCGATGCTCTGCGCCCAAGAGCATCGGGACTGAAGTCCCTCCCACAGGGCGCTCGGCGTCATCGCAGTTTTTCGCGGCGGTCCTTCCATGCATCCTTGGCCTGGTACCACCAGTAGCTCAACTGGGCGCCCAGGAATCCCGCCGGCTTCAGCGCCGACACCAGGCCGTAGCCAGAGAAATCGCGCCAGCGCGGGTCATCGTGGGCGATGGCGGCAGCCAGCAATTCACCCGCGAACGTAGTGGGAGCCACACCGTGGCCGCCGAACGCCTGCGCAAGCCACAGCCCCTCCTCCACCTTGCCCACCTGGGGCATTTGGTGCCGGGCGTAGCTCATCAGCCCCGACCAGGCATAGTCGATAGCGACGTCCTCCAACTGCGGATACACCTTGAGCAAGTCGCGCCGCAGCAGCTGCCGCACGGCGCGGGGCGAGCGGTCGAGCACCGATATCCGGCCACCCCAGAGCAGGCGGGTGTCGGGCAGCGGCCGGTAGTAGTCGAAGGCGTAGCGGCTGTCGTAAATGGCGGCACGGGTGGCGATGACCTGGTCCATGCGCGCACCCAGCGGCTCGGTGACCATCACGTAGGTGGCGATTGGCAGCACGCTGCCATCCACGTCGCGCCTGAGCCCCGCCAGGTAGCCGCCGCAGGCCAGCACCACGTGCCGGGCGCAGACCTCGCCCTGGGCGGTGCGCACCCGCCAGCCGGAACCGTCGCGCTCAAGCCCAATGGCCGGCGAGTGCTCGTGCACCACCACGCCGCGGGCGCTGGCCACGGCGGCCAGGCCGTGCGCATAGGCGAGCGGATTGAAGTGCAGTGCATTGCGTTCGAACAACGCATCGCTGTAGCGCTCGGTCTTGAGCATGCCGGCCAGCACCTCGCGCGGCACCCACTCCCACTGCGTGTCGAACTTCGCCGCCAGCAGGGCCTGGCGCTGGCGCAGCAGCGCCGGATCACGGAACCAGTTGGCCCACAGCACGCCGGCATCGGTGTGGCTGCAGGCGATGTCGTGCAGGCCGATACGCCGGCGAATCAAGTCCACCGCATCCTGGGTCCCGCGGTAAAGGGACTTGGCCTGCGCGGCCGCAGGACCCTCCAGCAGGGCGTCCTCGCCCGGCGAATAGCCGCTGAAAACGAAGCCGCCGTTGCGCCCCGATGCCCCGTAGGCCACCGTGTCGGCATCCAGAACCACCACGCCCTGGACGCCGCGTTCGGCCAGGCCCAAGGCGGTGTTCAAGCCGGCGAAACCCGCTCCGACGATGCACGTATGGGCCTCGTGCGGGCCGCTCAAGCTTGGAAATGGCGGCGCGACCGGGGCCGACGTGCGGTAGTAATCCGAGGCTTCCATGGCCGGCACCGCAGTCTGACTACGTCTAGGATGTCAGGATAGTTGGACGGCAGGAAGGCATGGACGCGAGGAAAGTACGCAAGGACTCCGCACTGCGCCGCCGGCTTTGGCGCGCGCTGGGAATCACTGCGGTGGTGGGCGTTGCGCTGCTGCTCGGCTTTGACTACTGGCTGCGCCACTTGGCCAGCCAGGGCAGCGCGCATCCCGAACGCGTGCAGTGGCAGCTTTCGCTCGCGGCAGGGCTGATCAACGTCGCGCTCATCGCCGTGGCCGTAGCGTTGGCACGCTGCCTGCTCGATTGGGGCCGGCAGGCCCGGGAACAGGGCCAGTGGCCGCCCGCCGGCCTGGAGTGGCCGGGGCAAGCCCCGGTTCGCCACGGCGCCGATGCCCTGCGCATCGCCAATCAACTCAACTTTGCAGGCATCGCCGCCATCGTGCTGGCGATTGCCTTGGCGGGCATCAGCGTCTGGCGCTGGCTGGGCTGATCAGCGCTCCAAGACCATGCGCAGATAGGCGCGAGTTGGCTCCGCAAGCTCATCGTTGGCCAGCGCATACTCAATGGTGGCCTGCACCAGCCCGATGCGGCTGCCGCAGTCAAAACGCTGTCCCTGGAACCGATAGGCAAAGGCCGGCTGTTCGGCGATCAGCGCGGCAATGGCATCGGTAAGCTGGATCTCGCCGCCGGCACCCGGGCGGGTCTTGGCCAACAGATCGAAAATTCGCGGGCTCAGCAAGTAGCGGCCCACCACCGCCAGGTTGCTGGGCGCCAGCTCCGGGCGCGGCTTTTCCACGATGGCCGTGATCAGGCCCGAGCGCCCCGAAAACTCGCGCGTCGCCACGATGCCATAGCTGCCGGTTTGCTCGGGTGGAACGTCTTCCACCGCGATCACGCTGCCCGACTCGCGTTCGGCCAGCGCCGCCATCTGCTTAAGCGCGCCCGGCCCCTGGTTCCAGATGAGGTCGTCGGGCAGCAGCACCGCGAAAGGCTCATCGCCGATCACTGGCCGTGCGCACAGCACGGCATGGCCCAGGCCCAATGCCTCGGTCTGGGTAACGAAAACAGCGCGCACGTGCCGCGGCAGCACGTCGCGGATCAGCGCCAGCAGCTCGGATTTCCCGGCTTTTTCAAGCTTCTGTTCGAGCTCGTAGGCCTTGTCGAAATAGTCGGCCACCGAATGCTTGTAGCGGTTGGTGACGAACACCAGCGTGTCGCAGCCGGCCTCGATGGCCTCGTCCACCGCGTACTGGATCAGCGGCTTGTCCACCACCGGCAGCATTTCCTTGGGCACGGTCTTAGTGGCCGGAAGGAATCGCGTGCCGAGGCCGGCTACCGGGAAAACCGCCTTGCGTATCCTGAAGCTCATGGCTTGCTCGCAGGTGGGAAATCGGACAGATCAAGCGCAGACGCAGCCTCGCCCGGTTCGGAACCGGGCGCATATTCGGGCACCGCCTCGCGCAGCAGCGCAGCCAGCCCTTGCTCTGCGCCAGCGTCGTGCAGCAGGACATCCAGCCGTGCCAACAGTCCGTGCACGGTAGCGGCCGATACCTCGCGCGGCGGCGCCTGCAGGATGCGCGGATGTCGGGTGCGCTGGTAGCGCTCGGCCGGATGGAACAGGATTTCGTGCAGCTTTTCGCCCGGCCTCAGGCCCGTGTAGGCGACGGCCACATCAATGCCGGGACGCTTGCCGCTCAGCCGGATCATTTGCTCGGCCAACTCGCGGATGGCGACCGGCCGGCCCATGTCCAAGGCGTACACCGACGATATGTCCGTAGCCAGGCTCACCGAATGGAGGATGAGCTGGCAAGCTTCAGGGATGGTCATGAAGTAGCGGGTGACTTCCGGATGCGTCACCGTCACCGGCCCGCCCGCCGCAATCTGCTTGCGGAACAGCGGCACCACGCTGCCCGCAGAATCGAGCACGTTGCCAAAGCGCACCACCGACAACCGCACTCCGCTGTCGGCCAGTTCAGCCTGGCAGACCACTTCGGCGAAGCGCTTGCTGGCCCCGAGCACGTTGATCGGGCAAATGGCCTTGTCGGTGGAGATCAACACGAAGTTCCCCACGCCGGCCTCGCGGCAGGCGCGAGCCAACGTGGCGGTGGTGGTGACGTTGTTGCGCAAGGCCTCGCGCACCTGTCCCTCCAACATGGGCACCTGTTTGCAGGCGGCGGCATGGAACACGTAGTCCATGCCCCGCGCAAGCGCGATCCGGCAAGCAGTGGCGTCGCCGCAATCGGCCAACATGGGGGTGATGCTGACCCGCGGGAACTCCAGTGTGAGCTCACTGGTGATGTCGTCGAGCGGCAGCTCGGCGCGTTCGAGCAATACCAGCTGCGCTGCGCCGCCGGCGGCGCACTGCCGCGCCAACTCCGAGCCGATGGAGCCACCGGCCCCGGTCACCAGTACCCGCTTGCCGAGCAAGGCGGCCGATGCTTCGCCAAAATCGACCGGCTTGCGGCCCAGCAAGTCTTCGATGCGCACCTCGCTGAGTTCTAGCCGCTGCGGCTTGCCCGCCAGCACATCCGACAGCCGCGGCACGGTGCGGAACGGCAGGCCGGTTTCATCGCACAGCGCGACGATGCGCTGCATTTCGGCCGCGCTGGCCGAGGGCATGGCGATGACGATCAGTTTGGGGGCGGTTTCCTGGGCGATGTAGGGCAGATCGGCGACGGTGCCCAGCACCGGCACGCCCTGCACTTTCGCCCCCTTGAGCGACAACTGGTCATCCAGCAGGCCCACGGGCTGGTAGCGACCATCGCTGCGCAGGTCGCGCAACAGGGTCTCGGCGGTCCGCCCAGCGCCCAGCACCAGGACCCGCTGCGCTTCTCCGTTGTGCGCCGCCTGGCGATAATCCTTCCACAGGCGATAGAGCAGCCGGGGCAGCCCGAGCATCACCACGATGGCTACCGGGTACGGCACCAGGACGCGGCGCGGCACGCCGTCGAGCATGCTCAGCAGGAACAGGACGCAAATCACCAGCAGCACGCCGAGCAGCGACGCACGCACCAGGTTGGCCAGATCGGGCAAGCTGGCGAAGCGCCAAAGCCCTTGGTACAGGCCTACCCAGCGCAGCATCAAGCCTTGGGCGGCCAGCACGATCACCAGCTCCAGCAGCAGCGAATCCGCCGGCGGTGCGCCGGCCACGCTGGCCAGCCAACGCAGCGCCACCCAAACGCCTGCGACCATGGCCTGGTCATGCAGGACGATCAGCAGGCGCGGCAACAGGCTGGACGCGAGGGGACGCAGGTTCATTCAACAGACTCCATTCTGGGTGACACATCCGGTAACGGCCAACGCCGCACTGCCCATCCGTAAACGCAGGCGCCCACGATCAGGCTGGCCGCGAATACCGCGAATTGTCGCCCGCCCGAGGCGCCGACAGTAGCCCAAGCCAGCAAGGCAGCCCCGCCCGTCCATGCGGCATAGGCCCACAGGACGGCCAGATGGCTGCTGCCGTGCGCGATGGCGCGCTGGTAGAGATGCTCGCGATGGGCCAGCCACACCCGCTGGCGGCGCCCCAACCGCCACAGCAGCGTCAGGCCCGCATCCAGCAGGAAAGCCGAGGGCAAAAGCAGCAGCGGCCACGCGCTCATCCGGCCCGATGCAAGCGCCATCAGCCCCATCGCCGCCACCGCATAACCCAGGGCATGGCTGCCGACGTCGCCCAGGAACAGCCGGGCCCGAGGCACATTAAAGGGCAGGAATCCCAAGCAGGCCGCCGCAGTGATTGCGCCCAGCCATCCGGCAGGCGTATCAGCGCCCGCGAGGCAGGCCAGCGCCAGCCCCACCAGCAGCGCCTGGCTGGCCGCCATGCCGTTGCTGCCATCCATGAAATTCCAGAAATTGATCGCCACCAGCATTACCGCCCAAGCCACCAGGCCCCCCGCTGCGCTTCCCAACATCTCCGGCAGCACTGGCAAGGCCCAAGCCAACGGCAAGGCACCGAGGACCTGCAGCGCCAGCTTGGTCAACGGGGACAGCGGGCGCAGGTCGTCCAGCAGGCCGGCCCCAGCGGTAATCACCAGGCCCAACGCAAAGGCACCGGCGTGCGGCCCCAGCCAGGGCGCGGCAGCCAACAGCACCGTTGCGATGGCCACGCCCCCGCCGCGCGGCGTCGGCAGCAGGTGTAGTCGGCGCGAATCGGGCAGGTCCAACAGCTGCCGATGCAGCGCGTAGCGGCGCCAGAGCGCCGCCAACAGTGCCGACAGCAGGATTGCGGCGCCCCACAGCAGCCAGGATGGCGCCACCCAAGCGTGCGTCATTCGCTGACCGCGCCGTGCACTGGCTTGATGCTGCCCCAGGACTTGCAGCCCGGGCACTGCCAGTGGTGCGCACGCGCACTGAAGCCGCAGCGCTGGCAGCGATAGCCGGGCGTGCGCACCACCAACTGGTCGGTGATCTGCTTGAGCGTCTTCAGCGTCGCGCCCGGATCGCTGCTGAGATCCTTGAGGCTGAGGTCGATGTAGGCGGCCTCACCGCGCACCGAGGGCCGCTGCTGGAGTTGGCGCGACAGGAACTCCAACGCCGGGGCATGCCCTTCTTCACGCTCGATCATGCGGGTGAGAGCCAGCACCGGGGAAACGCCCGGGTAGTGTTCGATCATTTCCAGCAGGAAGCCGCGCGCGCGCGCGCTGTCGGCGCTTCGCTCGTAGCAGCGCAGCAGCGGTTCGAGCAGGTCAGGCAGGAATTCGATGTCGTGGCGTGCCACCCGCTCGAAAGCACGGATGGCCCCGGAGTCATTGTTCACGGCCAGCTCCAACTGGCCCTCGGCCAAGCCCGCCCGCACCGAGTGGCTGTCGGCGGCATAGGCTTCCGCCACATGCATGCGGGCCTCGGCAAACTCGCCGGAAAGCCGGGCCTTTTCAGCCAACTCGCAGTGGTATTGGGCAATCAGTTTGCCCATCGGCTCGCCGCTGGCCGCCTCGAACTGGCGAGCGTGCTCGATGGCCTTGCCCCAATCGCGCTCGGCCTGGTAGATGGAGATCAAGTGCCGCAACGCCTGCGGTGCCAGCACGCCCATGCGCACCAGATCGGTGAACAGCGTTTCGGCGCGGTCCAGCAGGCCCGCCCTCATGTAGTCCTCGCCCAGCGCCAGCACCGCACGCGTGCGCTGTTCTTCGCTCAGGCCGGCGCGCGCCACCAAGCTCTGGTGCAGGCGGATGGCACGGTCCACTTCGCCGCGGCGCCGGAACAGATGGCCCAGCGCGAACTGCGTCTCCACCGTGTCCTTGTCCACGGCGGCAATCTGCAGGAACACTTCGATGGCCTTGTCCTGCTGCTCGTTGAGCAGGTAGTTGAGACCCCGGAAATAGGTATTTGACAGGCGCGACACGCGAGCACCGCCGCGACGCTCGCCGCCGCGCCGGCCGGCCAGCCAGCCAGTCGCCGCCGCCACCGGCAGCAGCAACAGCCAGGCGAACTCAATCATGGCGCTCCGGGACCCGCATCCATCTGGCCGCGCCGCAGGCGGTTGCGCAAAGGCCAGATCACCGAAGCGGTAAGCACCAGGCCGGCAATCAGTGCACCCAGCAGCACGGCAGCCAGCAGGCTGGTGCCCAGGTTGGCGCCTTCAATGCCCATGAAGCCCAGGTCAATGCGCACCGTAGTGCGGTTGAGCGCGCCAAACAGGACGCCGAAGGCCACGAATGCCAGCGCGAGTAGTGCTTTGATCAGTCGCATCCGCAGGATATCCAGGGGCGGTGTGCGGAAGCTTAGCCCATGGCGGGCTGGAATCTCAGGATTCCGGGGAAGCCGGGCTGGCGTTGACGCGATCGCGCAGCTCCTTGCCGGGCTTGAAATGCGGGACGTACTTGCCGGGCAAGGCCACGGAGTCGCCGGTCTTGGGATTACGGCCCAGACGCGGCGGCCGGAAATGCAGGGAGAAGCTGCCGAAGCCACGGATCTCGATGCGCTCGCCTTGGGTCAAAGCGCCGCTCATCATTTCGAGCAGGGTCTTGACGGCCAGGTCGACGTCGTCAGCCTTCAGATGGGCTTGGCGGCGCGACAGCACCTCGATCAATTCAGACTTGGTCATGTCTGGGCGGACCCTCGGACGGTGTGCGGGGAGATCGCGCGGCCCGGGAAACC
>JANNQY010000143.1:0-10992 GCA_031400995.1 Lysobacteraceae bacterium | reverse complement strand
CCCCGAACCTCCAGAACTGTGGGAGGGACTTCAGTCCCGACGCCCGGCACCCGCAGCGCCAGCGGAATCGCCCGAATCGTCCTGAGGTTGGCAGTGACATCCTCGCCCGTCGCCCCATCGCCACGCGTCGCGCCGCGCACGAACACGCCGTCCTCGTAGCGCAGGCTGATCGCCAGCCCATCAAGCTTGGGCTCCACCGAGAACTCCGGCTCCTCTTCGCCCAGCTGCCGGGTGATGCGCTGCACGAACTCGGCCACTTCGGCCTCACTGAAGGCATTGTTGAGCGACA
This sequence comes from Lysobacteraceae bacterium, assembly GCA_031400995.1. Classification (GTDB taxonomy): domain Bacteria; phylum Pseudomonadota; class Gammaproteobacteria; order Xanthomonadales; family Xanthomonadaceae; genus Arenimonas. The sequence goes on along the minus strand of JANNQY010000143.1, from coordinate 10,703 downwards.
GCATGGGCTGCTCGTGCCGCACTTGTTCAAAGCCCGGCAGCACGCCGGCACCGACCCGCAGCGACGGTGAATCGACGGTCAGCAGCGCCGGATGGGCGGCCTCGATAGCCTGCAGTTCGCGCATCAGCGCGTCGTATTCGGCGTCCGGGATAGCCGGGTCGTCGAGAACGTGATAGCGGTGGTTGGCGTCCTCCAGCTGGCGCCGGAGTTCGGCGGCGCGGGCCGCGTCCGGGCTCATTGCCGGCCCCTCAACGGGTGGTGCGCAAGTCCCACTTTTGCTGCTTGCGGTCGTAGTTGCGCAGGTCTTCGCGGATGTGGGCGATGCGCTGGCGGCCCAGGGCATTGCGCTCCTCGTCCAGCAGCACGCCGTCCAGCAGTTCGGCCATGCGCTGGGCGGTGGGCAGCATCGCGTCCCAGGCATCCAGCGCCGACATCGGGCCGGGCAAGGCGAGGAAGAAGCTGATGCCAGGCGTGCGCAGGTCCTGGATATGGCTCATGTCGAACGAACCCGGCTTGACCAGGTTGGCCACGCTGAAGATGGGGCCTTGCTCGGGATGGTTGTCCACCAGGCGATGGAAGATATTCATGTGGCCGTAGACCAACCCGGCTTTTTCCGCCGCCACCACCAGGTCGGGGCCGTGCAGGACCTGACCTGCGCGCGCGGCCAGGAACACGCTGACCACTTTGTCGAAGCTGTCGTCCGGCCGCGCGCCGGCCTGAAGCGGCGCCGACGGGCGGCGATCGGGCGCAGCGCCGCCACCCAGCGTTTCCTCAAGGGTGTCGAGTTCGGACTGGTTGATGCCAGCGGCGTCGCCGCCCAGGCCGGCATCGGACTCGAGGATTTCGCGCAGGGTCGGCTCTTGGCGGCCGCCGGCCACAGCGCCAGGCTCGGGGCGCGTGCCGGCATGGCGCTTGCCTTGCTCGGGCTTCTTGCGGCCGGTGAAAACAATGACCGCAAACAGGACCAGGGCGGCGACACCAATGGCGATGCGCAGCAGCGCGGTTTCGCTAAGTCCCTCGAACATGCTCGATCTCCCTGTCTGGCGACCGCGGCCGCATGTAAACGACCGCCTGCGAAATGATGCCCGAATTCGAGGGCGCGGTCAGGCCGCACCCACAAGGCGGCTGGCTTCGGCCAAATCCACCGACACCAGCCGGCTGCAGCCGGGCTCGCGCATGGTGACGCCGGAGAGCTGGCGGGCAGCTTCCATCGTGGCCTTGTTATGGGTGACGAACAAGAACTGAACCTTCTCGCTCATCTCCGTCACCATGGCGCTGAAGCGCCCCACGTTGGCCTCGTCCAGCGGTGCGTCCACCTCGTCGAGCAGGCAGAACGGCGCCGGGTTGAGCCGGAAGATCGCGAACACCAGGGCCACCGCCGTCAGCGCCTTCTCGCCGCCCGAAAGCAGCGAGATGTTGGAAACGCGCTTGCCGGGCGGGCGGGCCATGATGGACACGCCGGTGTCGAGCAGGTCTTCGCCGGTGAGCTCCAGGTAAGCATGGCCGCCGCCGAACAGGCGCGGGTAGAGCTCCTGGATGCCGGCATTGACGCGATCGAAGGTTTCCTTGAAGCGGCCGCGGGTTTCGCGGTCGATTTTCTTGATGGCGCCCTCCAGGGTGTCCAGCGCCGAGGTCAGGTCGTTGTTCTGGGCGTCGAGGTAGGTCTTTCGTTCGCTGTGCTCGCCGAACTCCTGGATCGCGGCCAGGTTCACCGGCTCCAGCCGGCGCATCTTGGCGTCGATGTCCGACAGCGCCTTTTGCCAGCCTTCCAGGTCGGCCTTTTCCGGCAGCGCCTGCAGCACGTCGTCCAGCACCAGGCCGGCCGCGATGATGGCCTCGGACAGCTGGCCCGCACGCAGGCTCAGCGCCTGCTCTTCCATGCGCCGGCCGCCGATGGCCTCGCGCTGCGCCAGCGACTGCTGGTCGCGCTGCTGGCGGGTTTGCTCGTAGCCGCGCATTTCACCCTCGATGCCGTCCAGCGCCGAGCGCGCGGCCGCGAGATCCTTGTCCACGATCACGCGCTGGTCCAACGCTGCCTGGCGTTCGGCCTGCAGGGCCAGCACCGGGGCGTCGCCGTCCGAAAGCTGGGCGATGAGTTCGTTCAGACGCACTTCCAGCTGCGCCTTCTGGCTGCCCATGCGGGCCAGCGACTGGCTGAGCGCGATCACGCGGGCGCGCTGCGCTTCCAGTGAAAGGGCGAGCTGGTGGGCGGCGTCGCGCGCCTCGCGGGCGCTGCCGCGGGCGGCATCACGCTGGTCACTGAAGCTGCGGCGCTGGGCGTCCAACTGCTGGCGCTCGGCTTCCAGGTCGCCCATGTTGCCTACGGCCTGCTCCAGGCGGGCGCGCGCTTCGCGGGCGTTGGTCTGGGATTCCTCAAGCGTGCTGCCCAAGCTGCCCAATTCGCCGTCGATGCGTGCCACGCGCGTCTGCGCTGATTCCACGCGACCCTGCTGGCCCTGAAGCTGGCCGGCCAATTCGGAAACGCTGCGGTGCGCGAGGTACAGCGTGCGCTGGGCGTCCTCGCGATGCTGCTCGGCCTCCAGCAGCTTGTCGCGCATGCTGCTCAAGCTGTCGTTGGTGGCCAGCTCTTTCTTGGCCAGCGCCTCGATTTCGGCGCGCAGCGCCTGGATCTCGCGCTCGCGGCCCAGTGCACCCTGCTGCGCCTCGCCGCTGCGCAGCACGCGCAGCCAGCCCGCGCCCAGCCATTCGCCGCCGCGGGTGATCACGGCTTCGCCCGGTGCCAGCCGCACGGCGCGCGCCTGTGCCGCATCTTCCACCGCATGCAGGTTGGCCAGCAGGCGGCGCACGGCGGTGGGGCCCTGCACTTTTGCAGCCAGCGAACCCGCGGGAACCTCCAGTGACTCCACTGCGGCGCTGACCAAGGCCACGCGGCCTTGGCCCAGCGTGGCGAGGGCATCGAGGAAATCGGCCGGCGCGTCCACGGTCACCGCTTCGAGCAGGCTGCCCAGTGCGGTTTCCACCGCGGTTTCCCAGCCCGCATCCACCCGCAGCGATTCGCCAAGGCGGGCGCCATCGGCCAAACCCTGCGCCTTGAGCCAATCCAGCGCGACGTTCTTCTCTTGCCCCAACGCGGCGTGCTGCAGGGCTTCCAGCGAAGCCAATCGACCGCGCGCTGCTTGCCCCTGCTTGCGAACTTCCGCCAGCTCGGACTGCTGCTGGCGCTGCTGCTCCTGCAGCGCGCCCAGCGTGGCCTTGCGCTGCTCCAGCTGGCTGCCCATGCCATCCAGGCCGGCCTTCTGGCCGTCGTGGTCCAGCACCATCTGCGCCAACGCCGCGGTCAGGGCGCTGGTGTCCAAGCCGCCGCGTTCGGCCGCCAGCGCCTCGCGCCGGCGGCCGGCATCCAGCGCCTGCTTCTCGAGGTATTCAATCTTGGTGCGCTCCACCTCGGCCCAGCGGGCGGCTTCGGCCTGCGCCTTGGCATAGGTGTCCCAGCGCTGCTGCCAGTCCTGCAGCGCCGCTTCCGCGGCCCGCAGGGCCTCCTGGCGGGCGCTGTCGTCGCTGCGCAGGGCCTGCAGCTGCGGGTCGGCGGCGGCGATGGCGTTGTGCAGTTCGGCCAACTGGCGCTCGTCGCCGCTGATGTGCTCGCCCACTTGCGAAAACGCCGCGTCGGCTTCGGTACGTGCGGTTTCCAGCCGCTGGCGCAGCTCTTTCTGGTGCTGGATCTGCTGCTCGATGCGGGCCAATTCGCCGCCCACCCGATAGACCTCGGCCTGGGCCTTGCCCAGACGCTCGCTGGCTTCGCCCTGCTGGCTGCGGCAGGCTTCAATCTGCGCTTCGGCCTGGCGCTGGTCGGCCAGCAGCGCCTGCAGCTTGATCTCATCCTGGGTCAGGGCGTCGTGCAGGGTCTTGAGGTCGGCGTCGAAACGGCGGAACTCAAGCGCCTTGATCTGCGCATCCTTGTTCAGGCGTTCGCCCTGCAGTGTCTGGTACTGCTCGGCGGCGCGGGCCTGGCGCTTGAGATGCTCGAGCTGCTTGTCCACTTCCTCGCGCAGGTCGTTCAGGCGGTCGAGGTTCTCGCGGGTAGCCTTGATCCGCGATTCGGTTTCCTTGCGGCGCTCCTTGTACTTGGAGATGCCGGCGGCTTCTTCCAGATAAACGCGCAGGTCCTCGGGCCGCGCCTCGATGATCTGGCCGATCATGCCCTGCTCGATGATCGAGTAGCTGCGCGCGCCCAAGCCGGTGCCCAGGAACATGTCGGTGATGTCGCGGCGGCGGCAGCGCGCGCCGTTGAGGTAGTAAATGGACTGGCCGTCACGGCTGACGGTGCGCTTGACCGAAATCTCGGCATAGCGCGCGTACTCGCCGCCGATGCTGCCTTCGGCATTGTCGAACAGCAGCTCCACCTGCGCCTGGCTCACCGGCTTGCGGGTGGAGGAGCCGGAAAAGATGACGTCGGTAAGCGAATCGCCGCGCAGGCGGCTGGCCGAGCTCTCGCCCATCACCCAGCGCACGGCGTCGATGATGTTGGACTTGCCGCAGCCGTTGGGGCCCACCACGCCGGTCATGTTGGTCGGCAGGTGCAGCACGGTGGGGTCTACGAAGGATTTGAAGCCCGAGAGCTTGATGGTGGAAAGACGCATTTCTGGGATTGTCTCGAGCCGGCCGTGGGCCAGTATACCAGTGGCCCTGCCGGCATCCGGACCCGGCTTTCAGGCCTCTCCCGGGCTCCGGGCGTGTATTGAAAGGGCGTGGATGTCGGTCTGCATCAGGTCACCCAGGGCGGCGTAGACCTGGCGGTGGCGGGCCAGCGGCGCCTTGCCGGCGAATGCCTCGCTGACTATGGCCACGGCAAAATGGCCGCGGCCATCGCGGGCCCCGGCGTGGCCGGCGTGCTTGTGGCTTTCATCCACCACCTCCAGCGAAATCGGCGCCAGCGCGGCGGCGAGCGCGGCGCGGATGGCGTCGGGCCGCTGTTCGCGCGTCAAGCTCAAGGCAGCACCGGCTTGAACGGGCTCACGTCCACGCGTTGATAGACGCCGGCGGCCACGTAAGGATCGGCGTCGGCCCAGGCACGCGCCTGGGCCAAGGAGCCGAACTCGGCCACGATGATGCTGCCGATGAATCCGGCCGGGCCCGGATCCGCGGCGTCGATAGCCGGCAGTGGGCCCGCCAGCTTCAGGCGGCCCTGGTCACGCAGTGCTTCCAGTCGCGCCAGATGCGCCGGACGCGCCGCCTTGCGGCCCTCCAGCGAGTTGGCGTGATCGATTCCATGGATGAGGTACCACATGGGGCTGTGCCGTTTGGCCGTGGGCCTGCATGATAGCCGGATGAGCGAACGACTCAGCGTCCACCCCATCTCGCCCCAGCCGCGCCTGATAGAAAAAGCCGCGGCCATCCTCAGGGCCGGCGGCCTGGCGCTGGTACCCACCGATGCGGGCTACTGCCTGGCCTGGAGCCTGAACGGCAAGGAGGCCGAGGAGCGGGTGCAGCGCCTGCGTGAACTGGACAGCAAGCACCCTTTCACCTTACTCTGTCGGCAATTGAGTGAGGCCGGCCGCTTGGCCCGGCTCGACGATCCGGCCTTCCGGCTTATGCGATCGCTGACCCCGGGGCCCTGCACTTTCATCCTTCCGGCCTCCGCGGATCTACCCAAGCGCATCAAGAACAGCGGCCGCAGCAAGCGCCGCGACATCGGCATACGCCTGCCCGACCACGTGGTCACCCGGGCGCTGCTGGAAGCGATGGGCGAGCCTTTGTTGTCTGCCAGCTTGGTGCTTCCCGACGAGGACCAGCCTGTCAGCCACGAGGCCGAAGGGGTGGCCGAGCGGTGGTTGCGCTGGGCCGACGTGATGCTGGACGCCGAGGACTGCGAGCCCGGCCCCACCAGCGTGGTGGACTGCACGGGGGATGCGCCCGAAGTGGTCCGCCAAGGGTTTCATCCGGTGGCACTGTAAGCCTGCGTCGCGGCCCGGCCGCTTCGCCTCACCTGCATCATCCCGGCCCGGAGGGGCCTGCTCCATGAGAGCCAGAACCGCGCCATGACCCAACGATGAGCGAATCAACCGCGCCGGAAGCCGAGCGCCCGGTGTTCCCGGTGCCGCCGCAGCAGCAGGAAATGCCGCTGGCTGTCTTCAAGGGCCAGCCCGTCCTGCAAATGCCGCAGGACCTCTACATCCCGCCCGATGCGCTGGAAGTGATCCTGGAGGCCTTCGAAGGCCCGCTGGACCTGCTGCTGTACCTGATCCGGCGCCAGAACCTGGACATCCTGGACATCCCCGTCGCCGAAATCACCCGGCAGTACGTGGACTACATCGGCGTCATTGAAGACCTGCGCTTCGAGCTGGCCGCCGAGTACCTGGTGATGGCTGCCATCCTGGCCGAGATCAAATCGCGGATGCTGCTGCCGCGCCCGCCCAGCGACGAGGGCCTGGAGGCCGATCCGCGCGCCGAACTGGTGCGCCGCCTGCAGGAATACGAGCGCTTCAAGAAGGCCGCCGAGGACATCGACGACCTGGACCGGCTGGACCGCGACACCCAGCTGGCCCACGCCCATGTGCCCGAGCGCGCCACCGTGAAAGTGCCGCCGCCGGTGGACCTGCGCGAAATGCTGATGGCCCTGCGTGACGTGCTCACCCGCGCCGACCTGTTCACCCACCTCGCCGTCCGGCGCGAGGCGCTGAGCGTGCGCCAGCGCATGGGCGAGGTGCTGAGCAAGCTCGGCGACGGCAGCTTCCATGCCTTCGAGAGCCTGTTCAATCCCGAGGAAGGCCGGCTGGGCGTGGTGGTGTGCTTCCTGGCCATCCTGGAACTGGCCAAGGAGCAGCTGCTGGAAATCGTGCAGGACGCCGCGAACGCGCCCATTTACCTCAAGTCACTGGCCGCCGGCGACGGCGAGCCTGAACTTCCCACCCCTACTTCGGACGGCGGCGACGATGCGCTCGCCTGACGCCGGAATTTCCGAACCCATGGACCCAAGCTTGATCCGACAAATCGTTGAAGCCGCGCTGCTGGCCGCGCCGCAGCCGCTCACCCTGGCCCAGCTGGCCGGCGTGTTTCCCGAAGAGGAGGCGCCGCCGCCGGGCAGCCTGGAGCAGGCCATCGCCGAGTTGCGCGAACAGTCCGCCGACCGCGGCGTGGAGCTGGTGGAAGTGGCTTCGGGTTTCCGCTACCAGGTGAAGGCCAACGTGCACGCCTGGGTGGCGCGGCTGTGGACCGAGCGCCAGACCAAGTACACGCGGGCGACGCTGGAGACGCTGGCGCTGATCGCGTACCGGCAGCCGATCACCCGCGGCGAGATCGAGCAGATCCGCGGCGTGAGCGTGAACTCCAACATGATCAAGATGCTCGAGGAGCGCGAGTGGATCCGCTCGGTCGGGCACCGCGACGTGCCGGGCCGGCCCGAGCTGTTCGGCACCACCAAGACCTTCTTGGACTACTTCGGGCTCAAAAGCCTGGACGAACTCCCACCGCTGGCCGAGCTCAAGGACATTCCCGAGCTCGAGCCGCAGCTTCCTTTCGACATCGCGCCGCCCGGCGTGGCCAGCGCCGCGCTGGCTGCCGTGTTTGGCGACGATGAAACCACCGATGACAACGACGCCGGCGATGACGCCGAGCCGGAGCAGATGCAATGAGCGACAAATCAAAGAAAACCCTGTCCCTGAAACTCAAGGGCAGCGAATCCACCGCCGCGAAAGTGGAAGAGCGCCTGCACAAGGTGCTGGCGCAGGCCGGCCTGGGCTCGCGCCGCGCGCTCGAAGAACGCATCGCGCAGGGCTTGGTGAAGGTCAACGGCGTAGTGGCCATCACCGGGCAATCGGTGAAGGGCGGCGACCGCATCGAGCTCGACGGCAAGGTCTTCGTGGCCTCGGCCCTGACCGAGCCGGCCAGCGTGCTGCTGTACAACAAGCCCGAAGGCGAAGTGACCACGCGCGAAGATCCCGAAGGCCGACCCACCGTGTTCGAATCGCTGCCGCGCCTGAAGGGCGCGCGCTGGATCGCCGTGGGGCGGCTGGACATCAACACCACCGGCCTGCTGCTGCTCACCACCGACGGCGAGTTGGCCAACGCGCTGATGCATCCGTCCAGCGGTATCGCCCGCGAGTATGTTTGCCGCATCCACGGTGAAGTGCCCGATGAAGTGGTGGAGCGCCTGGCCAAGGGCGTGCAGCTGGAAGACGGCCCGGCCAAGTTCGACGAGATCGAGCGCATCGGCAGCTCCGATTCGCACGCTTGGTTCAAGGTGGTGCTGTCCGAGGGCCGCAACCGCGAGGTGCGCCGGCTGTGGGAATCGCAGGGCTTCAACGTCAGCCGCCTCAAGCGCGTGAAGTACGGCAGCGTGCATCTGCCGCGGCTGCTCAAGCGCGGCCACTGCGAGGAAATGACGCCCGAAGCGGTGGAGAAACTGCGCGCCCAGTTCAAGCTCGAGGACAATCCGCCGGTGCTGACGCTGCAGCCGGTGATTGGCCAGCGCAAGTCGCGGCCCACCGAGATCCGGGTCGGCAAGGACCGCAAGCAGGCTTCGTACGTCAATGGCGCGGTGGACGACGAGGCGCGCGAACTGCGCCGCTTCGACACCTTCCGGGAAGACAAGCCCGGCGGTCGCGGCCGTGGCCGTCCTGGCGCCGGTGCCGGCAAGCCTTACGCCGGCAAGGGCGCCAAGCGCGCGCCTGGCGGCAAGCCGTTCTCGGGCCCGATGGGCGCCGACGCGCCGCGCGGTCCGCGCACGGGAGCGGGCGCCGGAGCCGGCGGCAAGCCGTTCCGCAGCAAGCCGCAGGGCGCGCCGCGCGACGACAATTTCGGCAATCGCGCCGAGGGTCCGCGCGGCCCGCGTCCGGGCGGCCCCGGCGGCCCGGGTGGCTTCAACACCGGCAAGCCGCGCGGCCCGCGCGGCGATGCCCAGCCCACCCATAGCAACGCGCACGACAACAACCCGGCGACGTTCCGCAGCTGGTACGTGCCCGATGGCGTGGAAACGGGATCGAAAGTGGCTCCGCCGCGCGGTCCGCGTCCGGGCGGCAAGCCGTCGGGCCCGCGCCCGCAGGGTGCCGGTGGCTTCAATGAGCGCGGCCCGCGCGCCGCGGCGCCGCGTCCGTTCAACGAGCGCGGCCCGCGACCGCAGGGCGACAGCCCCTACGGCCAGCGCGGCCCGCGCGGTCCCAAGCCTGCTGGCGATGCGCCCTACGGCCACTCACGCGGCCCGGCAGGCCCGCGTGGGCCCAAGCCCGCCGGCGATTCACCGTATGGCCAATCGCGTGGTCCAGGCGGCCCCGGCGGCCCGCGTGGCCCCAAGCCCCAGGGCGCCAGCCCTTACGGCAATCCGCGCGGACCCCGCCCGGCCGGTGGCCAGCCGCCGCGCAGCAACGATGGCAATCGCGCTCCGCGCAGCGCCGGTCCAGGCGGCCCGCCGCCGTTCAAGCGCAAGCGTCCCGAAGGCCTGCCTTCGGACGATTGATTGCGCTGCAGGCCATGGCCCTCGCGGACCATGGCGCTCAGCGCAATTCGAAGGCGTCCGCGTCCAGCTGCGCCGGGAAGCGCTCGCGGTGCCCGGCCAGCGCCTGCGCTGACAGCGTGACCGTGGCCACGCGCACTTGGTCGTCCAGTTCCACCTGCGGCTGGCCGAGGAAATCAAGCGCCGCACTGTCGCCGCTGTAGGCGTGGCCGTTGCCATCGCTTCCCACCCGGTTCACTGCGGCCACGTAGGCCAGGTTCTCGATGGCGCGCGCGCGCAGCAGCGACTGCCACGCGTAGCGGCGCGGGCTGGGCCAGTTGGCCACGAACAGCAGCAGGTCGTAGTCGAAGCGTTCCGGTGCCTCGACGCTGTAGCGGTTGCGCACGAACACCGGGAAGCGCAGGTCGTAGCAGACCAGCGGGCACACCCGCCAGCCTTTCAACACGAACGTACGGCGGTCGCGGCCGGCGGCATAGCGCTCGTGCTCGCGCGCCATGCGGAACAGATGGCGCTTGTCGTAATGATGCAGCTCGCCCGCGGGCGTGGCCCACAGCATGCGGTTGTAGACGCCCTCGCCCACCCGCAGCTGCACGCTGCCGGTGACCACGGCGTCGAGTTGTTTCGCCTGCGCCAGCATCCACGCCACGGTGGGGCCGTCCATGCCTTCGGCCTGCGCCAGTGCCTCGTTGCTGAAGCCCGACGTGAAAGTCTCCGGCAGCAGCACCAGGTCGGTGCTGCCGGCCAGCGGCGCCATCAGCGCACCGTAGCCCGCGCGGTTGGCCGCCGGGTCGTGCCAGATCGTGCTGCCCTGGACCAGCGAAACGCGCAGGTCGTCCATGGCTACATCCTCGCCAGCCGCTCGATCGCGGCGTCCATCGTGGCGTCCACCTTGGCGAAGCACAGCCGCGCCAGGCGCTGCCCCGGCGGCGGCGTTTCATAAAAGGGCGACAGCGGGATGGCGGCCACGCCCTTTTCAACGGTGAGCCATCGGCAGAACTCGGCGTCGGGCAGATCGCTTACCGCCGAGTAGTCAACCAGTTGGAAATAACCACCCGGCACCGGCAGCGGCAGGAACGGCGTGGCTCGCAGCTGCTCGCGGAAGCGGTCGCGTTTGGCCTGGTAGAAATCACCGAGCTGCTCATAATGCTCGGGCGCTTGCTCAATCATGGCGGCGAACGCCCACTGCGCCGGGGCAAACGTGCAGAAGGTGTTGTACTGGTGCACCTTGCGGAATTCGGCGCTCAGCGCCGGCGGCGCGATGGCGTAGCCCACCTTCCAACCGGTGCAGTGGTAG
>JANNQY010000142.1:0-8193 GCA_031400995.1 Lysobacteraceae bacterium | reverse complement strand
GCTGGCGTGGGCCGGCCGATCATCCGCGGCCAAGACGGCGCGCGCGTACAGGTGGTGAACAACGGCACCGGCACCGGCGACGTATCCACGGTGAGCGTGGACCATGCGGTCACCATCGAGCCTTTCCTCGCCGACCAGATTGAAGTGCTCAAGGGCCCGGCGACCCTGCTTTACGGCAGTGGCGCCATCGGCGGCGTGGTGAACGTGGTGGATGGCCGCGTGCCGACCCAACAGGTCGGGCGCACGGCTTCGGGCCGCGCGGAACTGCGCCACGGCAGCGCGGCCGACGAAACCACCGGCATGGCGCGCTTCGACGCCGACGCTGGCGCGCTCACCCTGCATGCCGATGCTTTCCGTCGCGACAGCAACGACTACCGCATCCCCGGCTTCGCGTTCTCGCCGGCGCTGATCGCCGAGGAGCTTGCCGAGGGTGAGACGCTGGACGAGTTCGCGCGCGACAAATTGCCCAACAGCTCGCTCACTACGCAGGGCGGCGGATTGGGCGGCAGCTGGTTCGGGGAGAAGTCCTGGTTTGGCGCCAGCGCCGGCACCTATCGCACCGACTACGGCATCCCGCCGGGCGCCCATTCCCACGAAGGGGCAGTGGAAGAGAAGCCCGAGATCGTCCGCCTGGACATGCGCCAGGACCGCTTCGATTTCCGCGGCGGTGTAAAGGACATCGGGCCGCTGCAGGAAATCAACTATCGCGTGTCGCGCTCGCTGTACGAGCACACCGAGTTCGAGGGCGAAGAAACCGGCACGGTGTTTGACAACACCGGCACCGAAACCCGCATTGAGTTGGTGCAGAAGGAAATCGCCGGCTGGCGCGGCGCCTTTGGCCTGCAGTACGGCCACCGTGATTTCGAAGCCATCGGCGAAGAGGCCTTCGTGCCACCGTCCATCACCACGGACATGGGGCTGTTCGTGCTGCAGGAGCGCGACTTCGGCGACTTCAAGCTCGAACTGGGCGCTCGGCACGACCGTGTGGAAGTGGACCCGGAGAATGCATCTCCGGTGACCACCAACGCCAACAGCCTCGGCGTCGGCGGGCTGTGGCGGGTCAGCGAAATCATGCACCTGAGCGTGAACCTGGACCGCGCCGAGCGCGCGCCGACGGCCGAAGAGCTGTTCTCAGACGGGCCGCATATCGCCACCGGCAGCTTCGAGATTGGTGATGCCGGCCTGGACAAGGAATCCGCCACGGCCGCGGAGCTGGGGCTGCACCTGCACCAGGGCCGCTTCGAGGGCAAAGTCTCGGTTTATCGCACCGACTACAGCGACTTCATCTACTTGCGCGACACCGGCGCCGAGCTCGACGACCTGCCCGTGCGCGCCTGGGTGCAGGGCGACGCCGAGTTCATCGGCTGGGAAGCCGAGGGCAGCATGGACGTGTTCGAAAACCAGAGCGGGCTATGGAGCGTACGTCTGTTCGCTGACGGCGTGGACGCGGAGCTGGACGACGGCGGCAACCTGCCGCGGGTCGTGCCCGGCCGCGTCGGCGGCAGCCTGGATTGGTCGCTGGGCAGCTGGCGCGCGCGCGTCGGCGCCACCCGCGTGGCCGACCAGGACGACGTGGCTGAACTGGAGACCGCGACCGACGGCTACACGCTGATGGACGCGGGACTGGCCTACCACTGGGACATCGCCGGTGCCGGCTGGGAAGCGTTCTTCGAGGGCCGCAACCTCACCGACGAGGATGCCCGCGTGCACACCTCGTTCCTCAAGGACTTCGCGCCGCTGCCGGGCCGCAACCTGGCAGTGGGTGTGCGCGTGACGTTCTGACGCCGCGCGCGGGCGGGGACTATTCGAAGTCCTCGTCTGCCTCGGTCACGGGCGCTTCCGGGCGTCCGGCCGGATCCTCGGCCACCGGCTCGGGCGCCTGCGGCAACGCGGCTTCCTCCACGGCCTGCTGCTCGCTGGTCTCGGTGCCAAGGTGGAACGCGGCATAACCAGGCAGCACGACCTGGTTTTGCGACATGCCGATCACCCTGCCCGCCACCGGCGAGCGGATGTAGCGCTCGAGGTTGCGGACCGGGTCGATCACCCGGCCCAGCCGCTCGCCTGCCTTCACCTGCTGCCCCAGGACCACCTCACTGATCAGCAGGCCGCCGGAGTTTGCGCGCACCCAGCGTGAGTCAAGGAACATCGGTGCGGGCTCCAGTGCCTGCAGCAGCACCGGCACGTCGCTCAGTTCGACGCCCTCGGCATTGGGCAGCTCGCGCATCTTGAAATGCAGCATCAAGCGCTCGATCGCCGCCACGGCTTCGGCAATCTCGTTGGGCTGGAGCCGCGCGGGGGCGCCGGCTTCAAAGGTAACGGCCGGGATGCCGACCGCCGTGGCCGCGACGCGCAGCATGCCGCGATCACCGGGGCTGTGCAGCACCACGGTGGCGCCAAAACCGCGGGTGAATTCGAGCACGTCGGGGTTGGTCAAGTCGGCGCGCACCTGCGGCAGGTTGTTGCGATCAAAGGAGCCGGTGTGGAAATCCACCAGCATGTCGCAGTGGCTGACGATGTCCTGGAAGTAGGCGTTGGCAATGCGCGAGGCGATGCTGCCCTTGCGGCTACCGGGGAAATGCCGGTTGAGGTCGCGCCGGTCCGGGAGGTAGCGCGTGCCGCGCGAGTAGCCGAAGACATTGACGATGGGCACGCCGATCACCGTGCCCGACAGCCGCGTGGGGTCCACGGAGTGGGCAAGGCGTCGTACGATTTCCACGCCGTTGATTTCGTCACCGTGGACGCCGGCCGTGAGGCACAGGACGGGCCCCGGAAGGGCGCCGCGAGTAACGATCACCGGGCTGGCGATTTCGCCGCTGCTGATTCCGCCGGCAGGCCGCCAGTCGAGCTGCATGCGGGTGCCCGGAACTACCAGGCGATCAAGGATGGACAGCGGCGTCACCAGGTCAGGCTGCGCTGCCAGCGGCAGGGCGATGCCAGGCGGAGGCACGGTGGACGGCGCCGACTCACCGCCGCCGGGCGGATCCACCGGATAGTCCTGGGCCGCAAGGCCCGCGCTTGCCGCCAGCAGCGCCAGGGCCAGGCCCTGGCGCCTCAGGCCGCCGAGCACGCCGCGCATAGGCCGTGCACTTCCAGGGTTTGGGCACGCGGCGCGAAGCCCAGGGATTTGGCCTGGGCGTCCAGCAGGCGCGGAATGCGCTCATCCTCGAGTTCGATCGCCACCTGGCAGCCGTCGCAGATGAGGAACGGCACCGAGTGGCGCTCGTTGGGGTGGTGGCATCCGATGAAAGCGTTCATGGATTCCAGACGATGGATGAAGCCCTGTTCGAGCAGGAATTCCAGCGCCCGGTACACGGTGGGTGGGGCGCTGCTGCCGTTCTCGCGCTTCATGGCGTCCAGAAGGTCGTAGGCTTTCACCGGCTTGCCGGCGGCGGCAATCAGCCCCAGCACCTGCGCGCGCAGCGGCGTGAGCCGGAGGCTGCGCTCGCTGCAGGCCTGCGCCACGGCCGCAAGGTAGCCGCCCGCGTCGTGCACGTGGTGCTCGGGCTGGGTGCAGTCGTGGTCGTGTGCGTGGGCGCGCTTGGGCATGGGTCTAGGTTGGGCCTTGGCCGGGGTGAAATCAATTCATCGCCGCGGCCAACGGGGGCACGGTTCAGCCAGCAATCTTCGCCAGCGCGGCGTCGATGCGGACCAGCGCGGCGCCCTGTCCAGCCAGGAAAACCGTGTAGTCGATCGACGGGCTCACCTGCGTCCCGGTGATCGCCACGCGCAGCGGCTGGGCAATCTTGCCCAAGCCCAGGCCCAGCGCCTCGCCGGTGGCCTGCAGCGCCCCGTGCACTGCCTCCACGGTCCACGCGTCCAGCGCGGCCAACTGTTCGCGCACGGCCACCAGCGGCGCGCGAGCGGCCGGCACCAGGTGCTTGGCCACCGCCGCCTCGTCGTATTGCGTTAGCGGCTGGTACCAGATGGCCGCACGTTCGGCCATTTCCTTCAGTGTCTGCACGCGGTCGCGCAGCGCGACCACGACGTCCGCGGGGTCGGGGCCCGCCGCCAGGTCGTAACCGGCGGCCAGCAGCTGCGGCAGCAGATGCGCGGCCACAGCCGATGGCTCGTCGGTCTTGAGGTAGTGCTGGTTGAGCCAGCCCAGCTTGGCCGGGTCCAGGCGCGAGGCCTTCTGGTTCACGTCTTCGATGGCGAACAGCGTCTTGAGCTCATCGGTGCTGAAGATTTCCTGGTCGCCATGCGACCAGCCCAGCCGTGCCAGGTAGTTCACCAGCGCGTGGGGCAGGTAGCCTTCTTCCTTGTAGGACATCACGTTGGCGGCGCCGGAGCGCTTGGACAGCTTGGCCCCTTCCGGGTCCAGGATCATCGGCATGTGCGCGAAGTGCGGCACGGTGGCGCCCAGCGCCTTGTAAATATTGATCTGGCGCGGAGTGTTGTTGACGTGGTCGTCGCCGCGGATGACGTCGGTGATGCCCATGTCCAGGTCGTCCACCACCACCGCGAAGTTGTAGGTGGGGTAGCCATCGGATCGGAAGATCACCAGGTCGTCGAGCTCGTCATTGCTCCACTCGATGCGGCCCTTGATCTTGTCGTCGAACACCACGCTGCCGCCGATCGGGTTCTTGAACCGGATCACCCGGTTGGGGTCGTCGCGCCAGGGCGCGCTGAGATCGCGGTAGTGGCCGTTGTAGCGCGGCTTGAGCTGGGCGGCCATGGCCGCCTCGCGCATCGCCTCAAGCGCCTCGCGGGTTTCATAAGCGTAGTAAGCGGTGCCGGCCGCCACCATCTGCTCGGCCACCTCGCGGTAGC
Organism: Lysobacteraceae bacterium; assembly: GCA_031400995.1. GTDB lineage: Bacteria > Pseudomonadota > Gammaproteobacteria > Xanthomonadales > Xanthomonadaceae > Arenimonas. The sequence goes on along the minus strand of JANNQY010000142.1, from coordinate 3,423 downwards.
GGTCCAGGCGCGCGGTCTGGAAAATCGGGCCTTCGTCGTACTCCAGGCCCAGCCAGTCCATCGCTTCCAGGATGGCATCGATGGCCGCCTGCGTGCTGCGCTCGCGGTCGGTGTCCTCCACGCGCAGGATGAACTGCCCGCCCCGGCGGCGCGCCTCCAGGTAGCAGTAAAGCGCCGTCCGGGCGCCGCCGATGTGCAAGAAACCGGTGGGACTGGGAGCGAAGCGTGTGCGGCAGGTCATTGGGCCGGGCTCTGGCGGGCGTAAGCGGCTCATTTTACGCCAATTGCCGCACCCCCACCCCACCCCCCTTTTTTGTGGGAGGGACTTCAGTCCCGATGCTCCCAGGAACAGCATCGGGACTGAAGTCCCTCCCACAAAGGGGCGGCGATGGCTGCGGTAACATGGCAACCATCCTGCCTTGGCCTGGTGACCGGATGTCCCGCGGTGCGCTGATGCGTCTATTCGCCCTGTTGATGCTGCCGCTGCTGGCCCAAGCCGCGGTCGGGCCGCCCGCTGCGCCGGCGCCCGTTGCCGAGCCGGCGCCGGTGGTGGCGGCGAATCTGCAGCGCGTTCTGCTGGTGACTTCGATGGGCGAGATCCTGGTCGAACTCGATGCCACCGCCGCACCCGCCACCGTCGCAAACTTCCTGGCGTACGCCCGCGAGGGCCACTACAACGGCACCGTGTTCCACCGCGTCATTCCCGGGCTGCTGGTCCAGGCCGGCGCATTCACGCCGGATCTGCAGCAAAAGCCCAGCCGTGCGCCGGTGGCCAGCGAAGCCGCCAATGGCCTGCTGAACACCCGCGGCACCCTGGCGGCAGCGCGCGACCGCGGCGTGGTGGATTCGGCCACTGCGCAGTTCTTCTTCAACCTGGTGGACAACCCCAAGCTTGACCGCAGTTCCGACGACAGCGCGTACACCGCCGGCTACACCGTGTTCGGGCGCGTGCTGCAGGGGCTTGAGGTGGTGGATCGCATCGCTGCTGTACCCACCGGCGCGCAGGGGCCGTTCCCGGCGTGGGTGCCGGTGGTGCCGGTGGTGATCGAACGCGTGCAGCTGCTGGATCCGGTGCCACCGTGACGGTGCTGTTCGTATCCGATCTGCATCTCGACGCGTCCAGGCCGGAAATCACCGCCTTGTTCTTGGCCTTCCTGGAAGGAGAAGCACGCGACGCCGAGGCGCTCTTCATACTCGGCGATCTGTTCGAAGCCTGGGTAGGCGACGATGACCCGGGCGAGCCGGGTTCTTCGGTGTGCGCCGCACTGCGCGCGCTTTCAGCCAGCGGCGTGCCGGTGTTCCTGATGCGCGGCAATCGCGATTTCCTCTACGGTCCAGCGATGTCCGAACGCTGCGGCGCACAACTGCTGCCCGATCCGTGCGTGCTGGATCTGCACGGCCAGCCCACGCTGCTGATGCACGGCGACCTGCTGTGCAGTGACGACATCGCCTACCAAGCCTTTCGCAAGCAGGTGCGCGATCCGGCGTGGCAAGCACAGTTCCTGGCGCAGCCGCTGGCGGCCCGGCAAGCCTTCGCGGCGCAGGCGCGCGCGGCCAGCCAGCAGCACCAGGCCGGCGTTTCGGAAACCATCACCGATGTGGCGCTGGCCACGGTTGTAACAACGATGGCCGCACATGGCGTGGACCGGCTGATCCACGGCCACACCCATCGTCCCGCCATCCACGCGCTGGAGATCAACAGCCGCCCTGCCAAGCGCGTAGTGCTGGGCGACTGGTACCAACAGGGTTCGGTGCTGCGTGTGTCGGCCGACGGCCTCGAGTTGAGCGCGCTCTAATCTGCGCGCGCTCAATCGGCGAGGTGCCGCTTGGGCGCAAACCCGCCCACTTCGAACTTGAACACCGGCACCAGATGGCCGCCGCGCGGCAGCTCGATGCGCACGCGCTGGGACTGCTGCATCTGCGCCAGGAAGCGATCGCGATCAACGATGAACAGGGCCGGCCCGGTGCCGGTGTCGGCCGGGTCGCCGGCAAAGCGCTGCGGCTCGCCGTCGTCGAAGCGGATCTGCAGCGTGCACGGCGGCCCGCACTGCAGGCTGCGCTGCGCGAGCACCAGGTACGCACTGTCGCCCCACTCCGGGTGCCGGCGCAGGATGAGCTGGGCATCGGGCAGCGGCGCCGTGGAACTTTCCGGATCGTCGCTGGGGTCGACTTCCACGCGGCTGTAGATCGCTGCCGTGTGCTGGATGCCGCCGGCCGCCGGGTTGGCCTGGTAGTCCCAGAGCGCGCGCAGGCGCCGGGTTTCGCGCATGGCCTCGGCCTGTTCGCGCACGGCGTCGAGCGTGGCGCGCGCAGTGTCGGCAGCGCGGGTTTCGCCGTGGCGCTGGCGCAATTCGTCGGCGCGTGCTTCCGCTATTTCGAAGTCGCCGTCGGCGCGCGCAGCTTCATAGGCAGCCAGCAGCACCGCCGCTTTTTCTTCGTCCATCGCCGGATCCAGCGGCGCCGGCTGGCAGGCCGCGAGCAGCAGCAGGCCAATGGCCAGGGATCGTTTCATCGCGCCGGCTCCATCGCTTCAAGCTCCGCCATCTCATAGCTGTCGAAGCCAGCCAGCAGGCGCGCCTCGCGATTGAACGGCCCGCGCAGCGAGCCGCGCGCCACTTCGCGCACCAACCGGATGAACTCGCGCGACGGCGCCAGCCCCTCGCGCTGGCAGCACCAGTGGTACCAGCGGGTGCCGGCAGCCACGTGCGCTACTTCCTCGCGCAGGATCACTTCCAGCAAGTCCGCCGATTCGCCATCGCCGCTGTGGCGCAGCCGGCCGATCATGCCGGGCGTCACGTCCAGGCCGCGCGCCTCCAGCACGCGCGGCACCAGCGCCATGCGCTGCAGGCAGCTGCCGGCGGTTTTCTCGGCCATTTCCCACAGGCCGTTGTGCGCCGGGAATTGGCCGTAGCTTGAGCCCAGCGCCTGGAGCCGTGCTGCCAACATCGCGAAGTGGCGGGCCTCGTCGTCGGCCACTTGCACCCAGTCGGCGTAGTAGTCCGCAGGCAGGCCGCGGAAGCGGTACACCGCGTCCCAGGCCAGGTTCACGGCGTTGAACTCGATGTGCGCCACCGCGTGCAGAAAGGCCGCCCTGCCCTCCTCGCGGCCCAAGCCGCGCTGCGCCAGGTCGCGCGGCGGCACCAGCACCGGCAGCGCCGGGCGGCCGGGCGCGCCAATGGGCTCGGGCGCGGGTGCGTCGTCGGGCACCGCCAGCTCGCCGCGTGCGAAGTCCGCTGCGGCAGCGCGCGTCAACGCCATTTTCTGCGACGGATCTGCTTCGTCCAGGCACCGCCGCGCGGCTTCAAACAGTGTCTCCACGTATTCCTTCCAATCATCGCCGGTTCTGTACGAGGGACTTCAGTCCCGATGCCCCCGCTTAATGTAGGAGGGACTTCAGTCCCGATGCTTCTTGGCTGGGGGCAT
>JANNQY010000141.1:0-9538 GCA_031400995.1 Lysobacteraceae bacterium | reverse complement strand
TCAGAGTCCTGCGCACACGTTCTGTTCGCTGGAGTCGTTGAACGGGGCCTGCGGGCACTGCACGTAGCGCAGGCGCGCGCCCTGCGGCACCAGGTTGTCGGCGCGGCGGGCCTTGGGCGCGTTGCCGATGCTGCCATTGAGCGCGGTGCCGGCGTTGGCCAGGCCTAGGAAGGCGATCATGTCGTCCTGGTCCACGCCGTCGCCCGACACGCCGATGGCGCCCACCAGCACGTCGCCGCGATACACCGGCACCGAGCCCGGGAAGATCTGCAGCCCGTTGCGCAGCCCCGCCAGTCCGGTGCAGCCCACGCCCAGGTCGCCGCCGGCGGCGGCGACGATGGCGTTGTAGGACAGGTCCAGCTGCAGGCCGACGTTGAACGGACTCCAACTCGTCAGCGGCTTGGACAGCGGACCGGTGCCGGTTCCGGCAATGCCGTCGATGCCGTCCGGGAACAGCGGACGCGCCAGGTTGCCGATGGCGCGGTTGCTGAACGCGGTGCCGTTGGCCAGCGCGGTGGGATCGCCCAGGAACCCGCGCAGCGCCACCACGTAGGCATCGATCGGCGACGCGCGGGGCGGCGCGATGTAGTTGGCCGGGGGCAGCGCAAGCAGCTGGGCTCCGGCGTCGGTGCGCGAAAAGAACGCGGCGCTGCGCGCCTTCTGAACCGACACGTCGGCACCGAACAGCGGCGCATCCGGTGTGCGCACCAGGCCAAGCAGCACGCCCCGCGAATCCACCACGCTGATGCTCACCTGCGCGGCCGAGCCCAGCGGCCGCCGGATCTGCGCCCGTGCGCGATTGGCCACCTTCAGGGCGCTGCGCATCAGCTCGATCACCTCGGCCTGGGTGAGGCCGCCGTCGGTGCCCGCGATGGCGGGGAACCGGTTGGAATTGGCGCCATCGACCAGCACGTGGCCATCGAGGTCGGCGAAGAATCCGGTGTCGGCGCGCACGCCGGACGCCGCTGTCCCGAACGTGGTTCCGGCCTGCACCGCGGCAGGTGCGTAGCCATTAACCGCGACCAGGCTGCCGGGCAGCGCGGCGAAGGCCGGCGCATTGGCGGGCGTGCTGGCCAGCACCTCGCTGTCGGTGTAGCGAAGCGTGCGGCCGTCGGCGGTGATCCGGTCCGCGCGGCGATCTTCGGGCGCCGCGAAGCCGGCGCCGCCGGCCACGGCGACCAGTTCGTCCAGGTCGCTGTCGATGTTGAGGATGTCCAAGTCCAGCGAATACAGGCCGTCGGCGATCACGCCGATGCCGCCGACGACCCGGCCGCCCTTGTAGAGCGGCAGCCCACCCGGATCGGCGGCCAGGCCCAGCGGTGAACGCTTGGGCCCCAGCTGGCCGTCGCTTTCGCGCTGCATCAGGTCCGAGCAAGAAAACTGCGAAAACTGCACGCCGAACAGCGGCCCGGACGGCTGCCCGAGTTCGCCGGGGTTGAAGTTCTGCTGCACGATCTGGCCAGCGGTGCGGGTGGAGAAGGCATTGCCGCCGCTGGACAGGTAGGCGCCGGTGACGGCTTTGGCGATGGCCGCGAAGCCGTCGGGCAGCACGGCGACGTCCTCCAGCCCGCCGGAAACGCCGCGGCCGCTGCTGATGCGGAACGTGGTGGCGGCGCCGGTCATGCGGAACACGGCCAGCACGTTGCCGGAGCGATCCACCACGGCGACCGTGGCGCGCGCGCTGCGCGCCTGCGCTTCGCCCACGGCCTGCCTGATCACCTGCTGCACCTCGGCCACGGTCAGCGCCGCCGTCGGCCCGGGCGGCGGCTGGCCAGGGGGCGGGGGGCCGCAGTCGGTGGTGCAGGCGATGCCCTCGCCGCTGCTGCCGCCGCAGCCGTGCAAAAGCACCAACAGGCAGGCGAACGCCAGGCGGGACGGCCAGCGCGGCATCAGGGTTTGTCCTTCGCGGGCGCGGATAGCGTCAGTCCAGTGGAGTGCCCGGGCCCGTGGAAGCCATGGCACGTGGCGCAGGTGCTGGCGAGCTGGCCGCTCGCCGGCGACTGCCCGGCATGGCAGGTGCGGCAGCTGGCGAGATCGGGGATGTTGATGTCGCTGCTGAGCGTGGAGGTGGCCGCCGCGTGGCAGCTGGCGCATTCAAAACTGCCGTGGCTGGCGTGCTCGAAGCGGGCCTTGGGCAGCCAGTGCGGGTTGGCGGTGACCGGTGCGATCGACCACGGTGCGGCGGTGGCCAGCGGGTCATGCGACACCTCGTGGCAGGTCTGGCACACCCGCACCTCGAACAGGTCGCGGCCAATCGCCAGCGATTTTTCCTCGACCCACCGCGCGGCGCGCTGCCGTTCCTGGGCGTCGGGCTTGCCTGGCGGACGTCGCATCAGGCCGTCGATGGTGATCACGTCCAGAGGGATCTCGCCCACGCTGATCGCGGAGTAGAACTCGCGCAGCGTGGTCATCACCACGCGCGGGTCGCCGTGCGGCACCTGGCGCGCGGTGACCGCCGGTTCGAATTCCAGCCGGTGGCAGTCGGCACAGTGGGCCTGCATGGTCACAGGCTCGAAGCGCACGCCGGCCCGGTCGGGCACGTGGCAGCTGGCGCATTCAAGCCTGCGCTCACCGGTCGGGCTCTTCACGCCGCCCGGCGCCAGATGCACGTCGTGCGGGAAGATCAGGCCCGAGTGCTCGCGCGCTGCCGCGTCGTCCTGGGCCACGCGAACGACGCTGCCGCCGGCCTGCGCCAGGCTGAGCCGGAACGCCGGATGGTCCTTGCCGAAGTCGTGGATGTCCGCCAGCGCCGATCCGGCCGACTGCGCCTGGATGTCGCCGTGGCAGTCCACGCACTGCGCGCTGTCGCCGCGCGCCAGCCCCTCCAGTCCCTTGTGTTCGCGATGGCAGCTGGCGCAGCGGACTTCGCCGAACACCGCCTCCTCCAGTGCGACCTGCGCGATGTGCGGGCCGACGCCGGTGTGGCAGGTGGTGCAGGCCTGGTCGCGCACCTGCGCGAAGGGCACCTGGTGGCACTGGCTGCAGTCGTCTCCGAAACCAACGTGGCCAGCGGAGATCGGCCCGGGGTTCCATGACTGGTCCAGCCCGAAGGGCAGGTGCGCGGTGGCCATGCGCACCTGCGGCGACACCGCGTAAAGCACCGGCAGCAGCACGAACAGCAGCAGCACCAGGCCGCCGAGCCACAGCGCCATGCGCCGTTTCGACAGCCCGGTCTGGGCCAGGTTGAGCTTGGACTTCGACGCCAGCCGTTCGCGGTCATCGGGCAGCGGCTCGGTCAGCTCCACTGCCAGCGCCAGTTCATGCGCGGGGTCCGCGGCTTCCACTTCAAAGCGGTACGGCCCGATCATGAGCACTTGCCCCACGTCCAGGCGGAGCCGCTGTTCAAAACGGCCGCCGACGCCGAGCGTGTTGCCTTCGGCCTCGAGGTACAGCTGGCCGTCGTTGCCCCGGTGCACTGCCGCGTGGTGCAGGCTGACGCGCGGATCGGGCAGGTGGATCGCGCACTCGGTGCCCCGGCCGATGCGCAGCGGTTCGTCCGTCACCGTGCGCGCGTCGCGCTGCGCCTTGCCGGCGCGGCTGCGGGTCACGGTCACCAGCAGGCAGCGGATCATGGGCGGCGCTACCAGTAGAAGAAGACGGAGAGGATGTGCGCCGCCAGCGCCGCCAGCAGCGCTATCGAAAGCGGTACGTGCAGATATAGCCACAGCTGCAGGCGTGCCCGGTAGGCCACGTCGCGGCGCGCGCGCTTGAGCAGCGCCTGCTTGCGCAGCAGCAGCTCGCACAGGGCGCGATGGGCCGGCGCCTGGTCGTCCTGCAGGCGCGCGCCCACGGCCATCAGCTGCGCCAGGGCCAGCCTGGTGGGGCAGTCCGGGTGCCGGGTGCGCAGCTGCTGGCGCAGGCTGCCGCCGACCCGCGTGGCCTGGCTCGAAGCCAGCACTTGCGCGTTCATCTCATTGGGCAGCTCCAGTGCCACCCTGCGCGCGTCGCGGTCAAGATCGGCGATCTTGAGCATCAAGGTGTCGAGCGTGTCCTCGCCCAGGTTCTCCGTCATCCGCCGCGGCAGCCGGACGTAGGCGATGACGCCATAGATGCCGCTGCCCACCACCGCGAGCATCAGCACGTACGCCAAGCCGTGCACGTTCCAGCCCAGCTGGAAGCCGGCGTGCAGGGTGGCGACCACCACCAGCCCCACCCCGAGGTACACGTGTGCCGACAGCCAGCCCATCAGTGATCCCGGCCCGGCGAGGTACTGGCGCTTGCGCACACCGAGCCAGAGCAGCAACAGGATGATCAGCGCGGCGAGGGTGCCGAGCGTGTAGCCCAGCCATGTGCCACCGTAGGGACCCGTGGACGGGCGGTGCAGCAGGTAGGCCAGCAGCGACAGGGCGACCAGCGCAGCCGCGAGCTTGAGGTAGGCGTACTGGCCAAACTCAAGGAACGTGCTGTGTCGCGTGGGGTCAGGCCCGAGCGGCTGCGCCATCGTCTCCCCCTGGTCAAGGTCCACTGGAAGTCGTGACGCCGGCGGGTTGCCGCTGGCCGGCGCGTCCAAGCGGAGTGTGCCCGAAATTTCCGGAAGACGTGCGCGGCGTGGGCAGCAGCCCGCAGTCATCGCCGGCCCTTGTCGAAAGGCTTACTGAACACCATACCTTGACGAAGGGTGACGGTCTTCGCTGCGGCGGGCATCATCCGCCCCTGATACCGGGCCTCAGGCCCGATCCTCCGGAGTTTCCTGATGTCTTTCGATCTCTTCGACTGGCTGGCCAGTGGGTTCACCCAGGCTAGCTATTGGCAGATGGCGGTCTATTTCCTGGTGGTCACCCAGGTGACCATCATGACCACCACGCTTTACCTGCACCGTAGCGCGGCGCACCGCGGCGTGGATTACCATCCCGTGCTCACGCACTTCTTCCGTTTCTGGGCCTGGCTCACCACCGCGATGGTGACCAAGGAATGGACGGCGGTGCACCGCAAGCACCACGCCAAGTGCGAGACCGCCGAGGATCCGCACAGCCCGCGCTTCCAGGGCATCCACCAGGTGCTGTGGCGCGGCGTGGAGCTGTATCAGGAGGCGCGCCTGGACAAGGACATGCTGGAGAAGTACGGCAAGGGTTCGCCGGACGACTGGATTGAACGCCGGCTCTATACGCGTGCGCCGTTCCTCGGCCCGTCGCTGATGTTCTTCATCAATCTGGCCCTGTTCGGCGTGCCGGGCATCGCCATTTGGGCGCTGCAGATGGCGTGGATCCCGTTCTGGGCCGCCGGTGTCATCAATGGCCTGGGCCACTGGTGGGGCTACCGAAACTTCGACACCGCCGACACCGCCACCAATCTCACGCCGTGGGCGTTCTGGGTGGGCGGCGAAGAGCTGCACAACAACCACCATGCGTTTCCCAGTTCGGCCAAGTTCGCGCTGCGCAAGTACGAGTTCGACATTGGCTGGACCGTTATTCGCGGCCTGCAGGCCGTGGGCTTGGCCAAGGTGCTGCGGGTGGCGCCGGAGCTGGACGTGCGCCCCAACATCCATGTGCCCGATGCCGACACGCTGCGCGCGGTGATGGCGCACCGCTGGCAGGTGGCGACCGACTACTTCCAGATGGTGCTCAAGCCGCACCTGCAGTCCGAAGCCAAGGACCTGCCGGCGCGCCTGCGCCGCGCCTTCCGCAGCGAAGGCCGCTGGCTGGACGACGCGCGCCGCGTGCAGTTCAGCGCCTGGATCGCCGAGCGCCCCAACACCGCGCGGCTGATGGAGTTCCGCCAGCGCCTGCTGGCGATCTACGAGCTCAAGAGCGCCGAAGCCGAGGCCAAGATGGACGCCCTGCGCGCCTGGTGCGCCGAGGCTGAAGCCTCGGGCATTCGCCAGTTGGAAGAGTTCTCCGCGCGCCTGAAGGGCTATTCCATGGCCCCGGCCCGAATCTGACCGACACCCCTTTGTAGGAGGGACTTCAGTCCCGATGCCTTTTGCCAGAGCATCGGGACTGAAGTCCCTCCTACAGGGGATGGGCTGCGATAATGGCGGCTCTGGCCGTCCCGTGCCTGCCTTTGCATCGTTCCCATGACCAACAGCGCCACAACCCTGCTGGAACGCCTGCGCGCTGCCGCCGATCTGCTTGAGACCGTGGCTGCCGACAAGGCTGCGCTCGAAGCCCTGCCGCTGGTCGATCAAAAGCGCCTGAGGGCCGCCGTCAGCCGTTTCCACAACCCAGACCCCGTGGACCACCGGAAAGAGCGCCGCGCGCGCAAGCGCGAGCACATGGCGAAGAAGAACAGCGCCGACGACGCCGTGCTCAACGCCACCGGCATCCGCGAGCTGCGGCGCAAGCCGGTATTCACCACGCCGAACTATTTCCCGCCGTCGCAGCCGCCGATGGACTCGTTCACCGACGAGCCCGCGCGCGAGTCGATCGAACCGCAGCACTGCTACGTCTGCAAGCAGAAGTACACGCTGATCCACCATTTCTACGACCAGATGTGCCCGGCCTGCGCCGACTTTAATTTCCTCAAGCGCACCGAAACCGCCAACTTGCGCGGCCGCGTGGCCCTGCTCACTGGCGGCCGGGTGAAGATCGGTTACCAGGCGGGGCTGAAGTTACTGCGCGCTGGCGCCAGGCTAATCGTGACCACGCGCTTCCCGCGCGATTCGGCGGCGCGCTATGCGGAGGAGCCCGACTTCGGCCAGTGGGGCCACAACCTGGAAGTATTCGGACTGGACCTGCGGCATACCCCGAGCGTGGAGGCCTTCTGCCAGCAGCTGCTGGAAACCCACGAGCGCCTCGATTTCATCATCAACAACGCCTGCCAGACCGTGCGCCGCCCGCCGGAGTTCTACGCGCACATGATGGCCGGCGAAACCGCCGCCCACGGCGACATGCCCGAGCACGTGCGCAAGCTGCTGGGTAGCTACGAAGGCGTGCGCGCCGGCGACATCCTGCCCGGCGGCCAGACGCTGGTGACGGGCCTGGCGGCGCCTGGAATAACCCGCGCTGCGGAGCTTTCGCAGGTGCCACTGCTGGCCGAGGAGCTGCTGGGCCAGAAGCATCTTTTCCCGGATGGCCAGCTGGACCAGGACCTGCAGCAGATAGACCTGCGCGGCCGCAACTCCTGGCGCCTCCACCTTGCCGAGGTCGCCACCGTCGAGCTGCTCGAGGTGCAGCTGGTCAACGCGGTGGCCCCCTTCGTGCTGAACGCGCGGCTCAAGCAGTTGATGCTGCGGACCCCGAATCGCGACAAGCACATCGTCAACGTCTCGGCGGTCGAGGGGCAGTTCTATCGCCGCTTCAAGACCACCCGGCACCCGCACACCAACATGGCCAAGGCCGCGCTCAACATGATGACGCGCACTTCCGCCGCGGATTACCAGGCCGATGGCATCCACATGAACAGCGTGGACACTGGCTGGGTGACCGACGAGGATCCCCTCGAGCTCGCCGCCGCGAAGACTGCGGAGCACCGCTTTCATCCCCCCCTCGACATCGTCGATGGGGCGGCCCGGATCGTGGACCCTATCATCGACGGGATCAACAGCGGGACTCACGTCTGGGGGCAATTCCTCAAGAACTACCGCTCGGTGGACTGGTAGCCATCGGAGCTGGGAGGGCAGGGCTCCTGTCGCGGTGGCGGTGCCGGCATTATCGTGTTCGAACCCTCTACACCCCAAGGAGACTCCCATGGTGACCATAGCTGGCCTCTGGCTGCCCATCCTCCTCGCCGCCGTTGCCGTCTTCCTCGTGAGTTCGCTGGTGCACATGGTCCTCCCCTGGCACAAGGGGGACTTCCCCGCCGTGCCCGATCAGGACCGGGTCATGGCGGCGCTCCGCCCCTTCGCCATCCCGCCGGGTGACTACTCGATTCCCCGGCCGAAGGACATGAAGGATATGGGTTCACCGGAATTCGCCGCGAAGATGACCCAGGGACCGGTCATGAGCATCACCGTGCGGCCCAACGGGCCGATGACCATGGGAGCGTCACTCGGCAAGTGGTTCATCTTCGTGCTGGTGGTTTCCACCATCTCGGCCTACGTCTCATCGCGGGCGCTGCTGGCAGGAGCGGATTACCTCCAGGTCTTCCGCTTCGCCGGGACGACCGCCTTCGTCGCCTACGCCGGCGGCACCTGGCCGGCCACGATCTGGTACGGCCGGGGAACGGGACTGGCGCTCAAGGAGACCTTCGACGGCCTCCTGTACGGGGCGGTGACGGCGGGAGTCTTCGGCTGGCTCTGGCCGCACTGAACGGAGGGTACGTGGGCGGATTGTCGGCAGTGCCCTCCGGGACACTGGTGGAGCAGGCACTGCTGCTGCTGGGGCGGGGGCCGGTCGATGCCAGTCAACTCGCGGTGACAATACTGGGGCTCCCCAACGCCCCGCGCGCGGTCGCCGAGAGATTGGCGGTCGCGCTGCTCGGCGCCGATCCCCGGGTGCGGCAGCAACCCGACGGCTGCTGGGCACTCGTGGCGGCCGCGCAGGGTTCGCCCCTGCTCGACGAGTGCGCCTTCGCCGTGGTGGACGTCGAGACGACCGGGATGCAGGCGACCGGTGACGATCGGATCACCGAGATCGCCGTGGTGGTGGTACAGGGCACGCGACGCGAGGTGGTGTTCGACTCGCTGGTGAATCCGGGGCGCCCGATCCCCGGGCGCATCCAGGAACTCACCGGAATCAGCGATGCGATGGTGCAGGCTGCGCCGGCCTTTCGCGATGTCGCCGACCAGGTGGTTGATGCACTTGCGGGGCGCATCTTCGTCGCCCACAACGCTCGCTTCGACTGGGGCTTCGTGGGCGCCGAGGTGAAGCGCGCCCGCGACCTGGTGCTCGACGGCCCGCGGCTCTGCACGGTGCGGCTGGCCCGACGCCTCTTCCGGCACGAACCCTCCTATTCACTGGGCTCCCTGGCGGCGCGCTTCGGGCTGGAGTTCACCGCAAGACACCGCGCCGCCGGTGATGCGCTGGTCACCGGCATGCTGCTGGAGCGGTTGCTCGGCGCGGCCGGCGAACGCGGGATGCGGACGCTGCACGACCTCGAGACGATGCATCGCACGCCGGTGGCGGAGTTGCTGACATGAGGCGCGTCACGACCATGAGGGTCGGGCGCCTCACCGTGCACGCCCTCGAGGCGGGGGGGCAGCGGCTCGATGGCGGGGCGATGTTCGGCGTGGTGCCGAAGCCGCTCTGGGAACGCCGCATCGTCCCGGATGAGCGCAACCGGATCGCCTTGGCGATGCGCACCCTGCTGATCGAGCACGATGACGGCCTGGTGCTGGTGGACAGCGGCGCCGGCAACAAGGAATCGCAGAAGTTCCTCGACATCTACGGCATCGAGAACGGCGGGGCCGATGGGCGCACTGCGCTCGAGGATGCCCTCGCCGAACTCGGGCACCGTCCCGCCGACATCGGTACGCTGCTGTCCACGCACCTCCACTTCGATCATGCCGGGGGCAACACCTTCATCGCGCCGGACGATCCGGAGCGGCGGGTCCAGCCGACCTTTCCCAACGCCAGGTACGTGGCACACCAACGCGAGCTCGACTGGGCGACACATTCCAACGAAGTTGGCGGTGAAGTAGCTGGCTGCCGTCCGTTCGTTG
>JANNQY010000140.1:0-4073 GCA_031400995.1 Lysobacteraceae bacterium | reverse complement strand
CCAGGCCCACGCCGCCGCCATAGGCCGAGCCATTCACCCGGGCCAGGGTGGGCTTGGATAGGAAATTCAAGGTGCGCATCAGCGTGGCCAGACGCAGTGAGTCGGCGCGGTTCTCCGCTTCGCTGGCGCGCGCCATGCGCTGCATCCAGCCCAGGTCGGCCCCAGCCGAGAAGGTGCTGCCGTCGCCGGTGAGCACCACGGCGCACACGCCAACGTCGGCGTCCAAGGCGGTCAGCGCGGCGGTCAGCTCGGCAATCAGGATGTCGTCGAAGGCGTTGTGCCGCGACGGCTGCGCCAGCGTCAGGCGGGCCACGGGGCCGTCGCGTTCCAGGCGGATGGAGTGGGTCATGCAGTTCCCCGGGGGCAGCGTGCCTTGACGGCGGCGGTGGCATTGAAGACGTGGGCCGCAGTCGCCGAAAGCGAGCGCATCCTTCACGCAATGCTAACCACTTCCAACCCGGTCTGCGCGTCTAATCGTGGCCTGCGCGCTTGCCGGCCGCAGCGAGCCCCTGCCTGTGGGAAGGCAGTGGGCCGGGCGGACTTCATCTTCTACTTCTTTCGCACAAGACAAAGGGGATTTTCGTGCTCCAGATCACTACTGACCATCTCAACGCGCTGCTGGCATCGCAGGAAGGACCCTGCATCTCGCTTTACCTGCCCACCCATCGCCACCATCCGGCGCGTGAAGCCGACCCCTTCCGCTACCGTAACCAGTTGAAGGAACTGGAGGCGTCGCTGGCGCAGCGCTACAGCAAGCGCGAGATCGAGCCGATGATGGTGCCGTTCGAAGCGCTGGCGCACGACCAGGAATTTTGGAACCAGCGCATCGAAGGCGTGGCCATCTTCAGCGCCGGCGGCCATTTCCAGCAGTTCGACCTTCAGCGGCCGGTTGAGGATCTGCTGGTGGTGGCGGAGAGCTTCCACATCAAGCCGCTGCTGCGCGTGCTGCAGTCGGCCGATCGCTACCAGGTGCTTTGCCTGGGCCAGCATGGCGGCCGCCTGTTCGAAGGCAACCGCGACGCGCTGGATCCGGTGGAGGTATCGCACGCCATCAGCGCGCCGATGGTCCACGAGCCCAAGCAGTCGCACAAGGATACGTGGCACGCCGACCTGCTGAACTACCTGCGGCCCATTGACGCCGCGGTGCAGGCGCAGCACTCCAAGCCCTCGGGCTTGCCGCTGCTGCTGGTGGCGCTGCCGGAAATGCAGCACGCGTTCCGCGAGGCTTCGCACAATGCGCTGCTGGTGGAGGAGGGCATTGCCATCAGCCCCGAGGCGCTGAAGATCGAGGACCTGCGCGTGCAGGCCTGGGAGCAGTTCCAGCCTTACTACCTGGCGCGTCTAGCCAAGCTGGTGGATACCTTCGAAAACGCCCGTGCGCGTGGCGAGGGCGCCCATCTGCTTGAAGACGTAGCGGCCGCCGCCGTCACCGGGCGCATCGCCACCCTGTTGATCGAAGCCGACCGCGAAATTCCGGGACGCCTCGACGCCAGCACCGGCGCCATCACCCCGGCCAAGCTGGACGACCCGGAAGTGGACGACCTGATCGACGACATCGCCGAGGCCGTGCTGCGTGCGCGCGGTGAAGTGATCGTGGTTCCCAGCGATCGCATGCCCGGTGAATGCGGCCTGGCGGCGATCCTGCGCTACTGAGTGATCCTGCACCGGCTCCGCCGCAGCCCGCGGCGGGGCCGGTATTCAACTGGCGTTGGGCCGGATTGCTTGTATAATGCGAACCATTCGCATTGATACCGAGGCCGCCCGTGACGCTGTCGGATCTACCCGCAGGCATCGACGCCATCGTCGACTTCGTCCAGGACAGCGCGCCGGGCGACGCCGTCGCGCGCCGCCTGCGGGACCTGGGCTTCGTCTCGGGTGAGGCCGTGAGGCTGCTCACGCGCGGTCCGCTGGGCGGCGAGCCGCTGCTGGTGCAAGTCGGTTTCACCCGCTTCGCAATGCGTGGCGGCGAGGCCGCCCGCGTCCGTCTGCGCCGCCGCGATGGCTGAGGCGCAGGCACTGCATATCGCCCTGGTGGGCAGCCCCAACTGCGGCAAGACGGCGTTGTTCAACCGCCTCACCGGCAGTCGTCAGAAAGTGGCGAACTACGCCGGCGTGACTGTGGAGCGCAAGGAAGGCCAGTTCACCACGCCGGGCGGGCGCCACGTGCGCGTCCTTGACCTGCCGGGCGCGTACAGCCTGGATGCCCAAAGCCCGGACGAAGCCATCACGCGCGACGTATGCCGCGGTGCGCTGGCGGGCGAGTCGCGGCTGGACGTGCTGGTGTGCGTGGCCGATGCCACCAACCTGCGGCTGCACCTGCGCTTCGTGCTGGAGCTGCGTCGCTTGGGCCAGCCGATGGTGCTGGCGCTGAACTTGATGGACGAGGCCAAGCGGCGCGGCATCGTCGTCGACACCGCCGCGTTGGCCCAACGCTTGGGCATTCCGGTGGTGGAAACGGTTGCCGTCCGGAAAGGCGGCGCGCAGGCGCTGCTGGCCCTGCTGGACCAGCCGGCGCCGCTGAGCGCCGACACGCTGGACAATTCTGGAGACCTGCATGCGCAGGTAACGGCGCTGTTGGCCGAAACCGTGACCATGCCCGCGCGCACCGATGCGCTGGACGACCGCCTGGACCGCTGGCTGCTGCATCCAGTGCTGGGCTTGGTGATCCTGGCGGGGGTGATGTTCCTGATGTTCCAGGCGGTGTTTGCTTGGGCCGCGCCGCTGCAGGACGCGCTGTCAGCCGGCATCGCATGGTTGGGGGCCGGCGTTTCCCAGGCGCTGCCCGCCGGCCCGCTGCGCAGCCTGGTGCAGGACGGCCTTTTCGCCGGCCTGGGCACGGTGATGGAATTCCTCCCGCAGATCCTGCTGCTGTTCGCCTTCATCCTGGCGCTGGAGGAATCGGGCTATCTGCCGCGTGCGGCCTTCCTGCTCGATCGACCCATGCGCGCCGCCGGATTGACCGGGCGCTCGTTCATCCCGCTGCTGTCCAGCTTCGCCTGCGCCATCCCCGGCATCATGGCCACGCGCTCCATCCAGGACCCGCGTGATCGCCTGGCCACCATCCTGGTGGCGCCGCTGATGACCTGCTCGGCACGGCTGCCGGTGTACACGCTGCTGATTGGCGCGTTCATCCCACGCCAGCAAGTGCTGGGTGTGTTCAATCTGCAAGGGTTGGTGATGTTCGCGCTTTACCTCGCCGGCGTGGTCAGTGCGCTGGGCGCGGCGTGGGTAATCAAGACCCTGCGGCGCGACGGCGGCGAGCACACGTTGCTGTTGGAGTTGCCGAGCTACCGGCTGCCCAACCCGCGCGACTTGCTGATTGGCCTGTGGGAGCGCGCCAGCATTTTCATGCGCCGGGTCACTGGCATCATCCTGTCGCTGACGGTGCTGCTTTGGTTCCTGTCCAGCTACCCAGCGCCGCCTTTGGGGGCCACCGGGCCGGCCATCGACTACAGTTTCGCCGGCCGCATCGGTCATTTCATCGAGCCGCTGTTCGCGCCCATTGGCTTCAATTGGCAAATCTGCATCGCGTTGATCCCGGGCCTGGCCGCGCGCGAAGTGGCGGTGGCGGCGCTGGCCACCGTCTACGCCATCTCGGCCGTGGGCGACGACGCCGCGGCGCAGGCGCTGTCACCGCTGATTTCCGCCAATTGGTCCCTGGCCACCGCGCTGTCGCTGCTGGTCTGGTACGTCTACGCGCCTCAGTGCCTGTCCACCATCGCGGTGATCAAGCGCGAGACCAACAGTTGGAAGCAGGCCGGTATTGCCACGTTCTATCTGTTCGCGCTGGCTTACCTGGCGTCGTTCATCACCTACCAGTTGGCAAGGTCGTGGCCATGAGCGCATGGCTGCAGGGCCTGGTGGTGGCCGTCGTGGTTCTGCTGGCGGCCGTGTCCCTGCTGCGCCAGCTCTGGCCGCGGCGCAAGGCTGATGGCCCGTCGCCGTCGCCACCGGCCTGCGGCACTGCCTGCTCCCGCTGCCGCGCCTGCAAATAGCCTGTAGTTGTTCTATTAGCTCTATTTGTAGGAGGGACTTCAGTCCCGATGCTCTCGGCCAAGACCCTTGGACGAGAG
>JANNQY010000139.1:0-3744 GCA_031400995.1 Lysobacteraceae bacterium | reverse complement strand
CATGAACTCCTTGCCGAAGCCCGAGCTGCCGCGGATGTTGGGCGCGAACACGGCGATGCCGCTGGCGAGCAGGGCCTGGTAGTCGGCGCGGAAGGCGGGCACCTCTTGGCCTTCGGGGCCGCCGTGGAAGCTCAGCACTACGGGGCCGGGCGCCTTGAAATCTTTAGGCAGGTATAGCCAGCCTGAAAGCTCCAGGCCGTCGTGTGCCTTGAACGTGCGCAGCTCGGGCTTCACCAGCGCCGCCAGGTCCACGCCCGGGCTGGGGCTGACCGTGAGGCGCGTGTATTCCTCGGTGGCCAGGTCCAACTGCCACAGGTCGGACGGGGCGGCCGAACCACTCAGCGCCAGCAGCAGGCGCTGGCCGTCGGGCGAGTAATCGGCGCTGCCCACCAGTTCGGCGGGGGCAGCAGGCAGTTCGTGGCGCTCGCCCGTGGCCAAGTCGATCAGCTCCAGCTCACTGCGGCCGGCCACGTTCCAGCTCAGCAGGCCCTGGGTCTTGGCGTCGTTGAGCACGAAGTCATCCAGCTCGGCGTCGTCGCGCGCGGCCAGTTCGGTGCGGGCGAAGGTCTTGCCGTCGGCGGCGATGTCTATGCGGGCCAGGGACATTCGGTCGCGGTCGAGGTTGTGCACCAGGTAGATGGTATTGGCATCCTTGCCGAACACGCCGCCGCTTTGCGCGGTGCCCCGGTGCGGCGTGAGCAGCATGCTGCGGCCGGTGGTGAGGTCTTCCAGCCACAGGTTGCTGTCGCCGCGCGTCACCAGGCGGTTCACCACGGCGCGGTTGCCCAGCACGTCATCAATGCCGCCCAGGCCTTTCATCTCGATGGCGATCTTGGCCGTGCCGGTGGCGGGGTCGTAGATCCAGGTGTCGGTGCTGTCGGCGCTGCGCGCGTTGCTGCGGAAGTGATAGCGGCCGTCGGGAGTGAAATCGCCGGGGAAGGTGTTGGACTCGCCTTCGTTGATGCGCTTCACCTGCGTGCCGTCGGCGCTGGTGAGGAACAGCTGCGCGTTGTAGCCGCCGCCCGGCGACACCGCATACGCCAGCTTGCCGTCTGGCGACCAGCGCAGGCCCGACACCGGGTCGCTGCCTTTCGTGAGCTGCGTCGGCGTGCCGCCGACGGCGGGCATCAGCCAGGCCTGCGGCGAGCCGCTCACGTTGGTGATGTAGGCGATCTGCGTGCCGTCGGGCGAGTACTGCCCCGAGCCCGCGCTGCTCACCTGGCCCATGGCGGTGATGCGCGCTTCCAGGGTGGGGTCGGGGGTGGTTTCGGCCGCGTGCAGCGGCGCGGTGGCCAGCAGCAGGGCGAGGGGAAGGCTGACGCGGAGGCGGGTGGGCATCGCAGGGCTCCTTGTGATTGCTTCGGCCAACTTAGCAGGTGCGGTGTTCCGGCCTGACGCTGCGAACCCGGGCTATCTATCTACTTGCATATTATCCAACTAAATGTATATTCCTCCATGAAGCGAGTCTGCTGGCTGGGATCGTCCAAGAAGGACCTTCAACAGCTTCCGAAGTCCGCCAACACCGAGATTGGTACCGATCTCTTGTGGGTGCAGATGGGCGCGGAACCGCGCGATTGGAAGCCCATGCCTCAAGTGGGCGCCGGGGTGAGGGAGATTCGAAGTCGCACGCAAGATGGCGCGTTCCGGGCGTTCTATGTAGTGGAGAGTGCCAGCGCCGTCTACGTACTTCACGTTTTCCAGAAGAAGACCGAACGCACCTTGCCCCAGGACATCGAGAAGGGCAGGGCGCGATACAAGTTGATTCCATGACCGGGAGCAGCGCATGCGCAGTGACGACGAGGAGAGCAGCATCACCGAGTCCAGTGGCAACGTCTTCATCGATCTTGGTTTCGATGAGGCCGAAGCTGCGCTTCTGACGCTGCGGGCCGAAGTAATGCTGCAAATCTTCACCGTCATCAGGTCCCGAAAGTTGACGCAGGTGCAGGCCGCCAAGCTACTCGGCGTCAGCCAGAGCCGCGTCTCCGACCTGATGCGTGGCAAGTCGGAGAAGTTCAGCCTGGACATGCTGGTGCTGTTCGCCGCGAAGCTGGGAATTCCGGCGCGGCTCGAGTTGGCGGCCTGATCCGCCATGCCCAACGCACCCAACGCCTTGAACGAACCCGTCCAAGCCGCGGACATCATCGATATCTGCGGCCTTCGCTGCGCCGCGCCGCTGTCGGCTGAAGACCTGCACCGCGCCTGCTTCTGCCTGGCCGTGGACCCGGCGCAGCTGCGCACCCACCTGCAGAAGGTGCTGGCCGCGCACGGCGCACCCGCGCCCGTGGCCGACGCGCATGCACACCTGTTCGCGGCGCTGCCCGTGTTTGTTCCCGCGGCCAGCGTGCGGGCAATGGAGCGCGTGGTGACGGCCATCGAATCGGTCGTGGCCACGCCCCTCTACCGCGAGGCAGTGCGCGCGTGGTCCCCGGACATCGCCGCGTTCGACCCGGGTTCGCCCGGCGGCCTGCTGGGCCTGGACTTCCACCTCGGCCCCGACGGGCCGCGCCTGATCGAAATCAACACCAATCCCGGCGGCGTGCTGATAAATGCGCTGTTGGTGAAGGCGCAGCAGCTGTGCATGCCAAGCTTGAGCGCGCCCGCGGTGGGCGCCGCCGACGTGGACACCGCCGCGCTGGACGTGCTGCTGGCCGAGTGGGACGCGCAGGCCCCCGGAGGCCGACAGGGCCTGGTGGCTATCGTCGACCAGGCGCCGGCGCAGCAGTATCTGTACCCGGAGTTCCTGCTGTTCCAGGACCGCTTCCGCACGCGCGGCATCGAAGCGGTGGTGTGCGACCCGGCTGAGCTCGCCTACGACGGTGGCCGCCTGCACCTGGGCGGCCGCGCCATCGGCTTCGTCTACAACCGGTGCACCGATTTCGCGCTGGCCGAGCCGTCCTCGGCCGCATTGCGCGCCGCCTACCTCGACCGCGCCGTGGCCGTGAGCCCGCACCCCCTGGGCCACGCGCTGTATGCCGACAAGCGCAACCTCGGGCTGCTGGGCGACCGCGGCTTCCTCGAGCGCACCGGCGTGGATGCCGGGGCCGTGGACTGCCTGACGCGCTGCGTGCCGCGCACCGAAGTGATGACCGACGCCAACCGCGACGATCTCTGGCAGCGTCGCAAGCAGCTGTTCTTCAAGCCCGCGGGTGGCTTCGGTGGAAAGGCCAGCTACCGCGGCGACAAGCTCACTCACCGGACCTGGCAGCAGATGGCCGGCACCGATTATGTCGCCCAGGCCCTGGTGCCACCCAGCCAGCGGCACCTGAGCGCCGGCGACGTTCCGCTAAAGGTCGACATACGCTGCTATGCCTACGGGGGCAAGCCACTGTTGTTCGCCGCGCGCACCTACCAGGGCCAGACCACCAACTTCCGCACGCCTGGCGGTGGCTTCGCGCCGGTGCTGACCCTGCTCGAGCGCGCTTTGGCGCCGTAACTGGCATTAGGATGTGGAAACAGCGCCGCACTCCCCGTGCGGACCCCACCGCCCCAACGCAGGACTCCCGCATGCGTCTGCCCGCTCTCGCCGGTGTCGTCTTCGCCCTGGTCGCCGTGCCCGTGCTGGCCGCGGAGCCCGCACGCCCACCGTTCGCCCCGATGGACGTATTCGCGCTGCAGTGGGCCGAGAACCCGGTGCTGTCGCCCGATGGCCGCCAGCTGATCTACCAGCGGCGCTTCTTCGACCCGATGAAGGACGTGCGCCGCTCCAACCTGTGGCGGGTGGACGCCGCCAGCGGCGCGGCGCAG
>JANNQY010000138.1:0-7275 GCA_031400995.1 Lysobacteraceae bacterium | reverse complement strand
GATCCTCATGTTCATGGCGCCGCGCGCGGCGCCGGCGCCGGGAAAGACGGCCATGGGCCGCGGCGTCGAGCTGGCGTCGATGGGCGCCTTTGCCTGCCTGCTTGGCCTGCAGGTGTGGCTCTCCACGCTGGCGTGGCAGTCGGTGCCTTTCCTGGTTGCCTACACACGCGACGCTGCCGGGATGATGGAAGACCTTGTCTCCCGACCCGAGTCCCTGCCGTCACAAGGGTGCTCGGATATCCTCACCGTGTGCGCTTCGCCGCCTGCGGTGCGCAGCTCCATCATGGCGATCCTGGTCGACCACAAGCTCAATCTTTTCTCGCCGGAGTTTCGGGCGCGGCATGGCTTGGTCTTGCTAAGTGAGCCGGTGGGCGGCGTGCCCTTGGCCACGGATGAGCTCGCTGCGTGCTCCGCGGCATTCCGGCAGTGGGGACCCAGAACCATTTCCGTCGGGGAACCGTTCAACCAGCAGCCGGACGGATCCCTCGCCTACTGGATGGAGTTGGCGCCGGCCGTGCCTGCGTTCCAGCTTTTCGCAGGACCCGGGGGACAACGCCTGAAGTTTTTTCGCGAGGGAAACTACATCACCGTGCGGCATGGACCTGAGCTGGAGGCGATGGTCGCGGAGGGCGGCCCTGTTCTGCTGCGGCTGCAGTGCGTCGGCGGCCCCTCGAGCACGCTGGAAATCCCGGTTCAATGACGGGGCGTGCGACCGCCGGCCTGCCCTGGCGCGAGCCTGGTTCGGGGCTGGCGCCTTCAGCGGCTGGTTGCGATGGCGGCCAGCAAGCCGGCCAGGCGTTGGCCCAAGTGCCGCCAAGTGAACTCCTCGACCGCCCCAAGCGAAAAATCAAAAGGTTCGGCGAGGCGACCTTCGCGCTTGAGCCCAAGCAAGTGGGTGAGCACGCCCTGGATCGCGCCGGACCCGTTCTCGCAGCTTACGCCTCGACGCCGTTCCGATAGCAGCAACGGCACCGGATCCGCCGCGTCGGCCCGCAGGTGGAGCACCGGACGGGCGATGCCGAAGTATTCGTAGATCTTGCCCGGTGTCTGGATGGAGTCCCGATTGCCTATGCTGACCAGGATGTCGGCGGATCGCTGCAGGGCGATGGCGCGGGCGTGGTCCAGCTCCCCGTGCAACTTGATCCGGTCCGGTTGTTTGGAGGCGGCCTCCAGGACGTCCTGCGGCATCTCTGGTCCGGCGATGTGCAGCTCCACTCCCGGCATCGCCAGAACGGCGTCCAGCAGCGGGCCGGGCGGGCGGAACGAGTAGAACCTGCCGGTATAGACCAGGCGCAGGGGCAGGGTGTTGCCGATGGGCGGCGAGTCCTGCAGCTCGAAGCCTTGCGGCAGGACCGTAATCGGCACGCGCGCCCACGGGTGCCTGCTGCGCAGCAGCTGCGCCGTAGCCTCGTTGGTGACCGTAACCGAGGCGGCATCGCGCAGCGTCCGCGCCTCGAGGCTGCGCGCCAGCCGCCGCCAGTGCCAAGGCGTGTAGCCCGCAAGTACCGGGTCGGCGATGTCGGCCAGCCAGGGTATGCCGAGCGCGGGCAATGCCCGTGCCAAAACCAGCGATGCGGCTGGCTCGTGCATCACCAGCGCGACGTCAGGCATGGCCTCGCGGCTTATCCGGCCAAGCACGCGCCGGGCCGACGGCACCCATGCGACACGATCATCCGGGAACAAGAGCAAGGCCATGACGTGGCTGGCGAAGCGTATCGTCTTGCCCTTCCAGTTCAGGCGGACAGGACCGGTTGAATCATGCGGCGAGGGCGGCGGCGCGCTGTCGGCGCCAGCGCGCCGTCGCCGGCTGGAAACAGCATCCACCGCGGCCTCCCAAGGTCCGGGCGAGGCGCGCCAGACCCGGATGCCTGCGGGCAGCGGGGGCTCGGGCAGTCCACGTAGTCGCGTTCGCGTAAGCACATGGACTTCGGCGCCGCAGTCGTTGAGTTCACGAACGAACGCCATCGCCCGAACGGACTGCGGGCTCGGAACCGGCGGGAAGTCGTGCGCCACCACCAGGACCCGTCGGCCTAGCAGTTGGCCCGTTTCCGCGTCCGCCCGGCGGTTGCCCGCGGCAAGGTGTGGCGACGTTTTCGTGGCCGTTCCGCCGGGTGGCGAGGCAGGGGTGTCCATCGCCGTCACCGGAGCGGGGTCCCGTCGGCCGGAACGCAGGCGGTCATCCTGCGCTGGCAAGGGCCGCATCGGCCGCTTCCAGAACCCGATCCAGCGCCGGACCCAGGCCGATCCATAGCGGCATCCGCACCAGCGTTTCCGACACGTTGGTGGTGGTGCCGAGGTCGCCATGGGCGCGACCAAACCCCAGGCCGGCCGGGGCGGAATGCAGTGGGATGTAGTGGAACACGGCCTGCACCCCGCGCTCTTTGAGCGTCGAAATGAAGGAGGTGCGGGCCTGCAGCGTCGGCAGGCGCAGATAGTACATGTGCGCGTTGTGCGTGCAGTCCGCGGGCACTTGCGGTCGGCGCAGGCGACCCGCGGCTTCGTGCGCCTGCGCCCATGCGTGGTAACGCTCCCAGATGGCCATCCGTGCGGCCGTTATCTCGACCGCCGCTTCCATCTGCGCGAGCAGGAACGCGGCGGTGATCTCGCCGGGGAGGAAGGACGAGCCAATGTCGACCCAGGTGTACTTGTCGACCTGACCGCGGAAGAACTTGCTTCGATTGGTTCCCTTCTCGCGGATGATCTCGGCACGCTCGGCCATGTCGAGACCACGGCAGAGAAGGGCGCCGCCCTCGCCACTGATGATGTTCTTGGTTTCGTGGAAGCTCAGCGCGCCGAGGTCGCCGATGGTCCCCAAGGGCATGCCTTGGTAGGTCGACATGATTCCCTGCGCCGCATCCTCGATCACCAGCAGGCCATGGCGCCGGGCAATGTCCAGGATGGCGTCCATCTTGCATGCCACGCCGGCGTAGTGCACCACGCAGATGGCTCGTGTCCGCGGGGTAATCGCCGCCTCCACCAGCCGCTCGTCCAGGTTGAGTGTGTCGTCGCGGATGTCGACGAAAACCGGCACGGCGCCGCGCAGCACGAAGGCGTTGGCGGTCGAAACGAAGGTGTAGGACGGCATGATCACTTCGTCGCCAGGGCCGAGGTTCGCCAATATCGCGGACATCTCCAGCGCCGCCGTGCAGGAATGCGTCAGCAGCGCCCTGGCGGCGCCGGTGTTGGCCTCGAGCCAGGCGTGGCATTGCTTGGTGAACGCCCCGTCGCCGGACAGGTGCCCGTTGGCGTGCGCCTGCGCGATGAAGCCCAGCTCGCGGCCGGTCATGTAGGGTTTGTTGAACGGGATCACGGCGTCATCTCGATGATGCAATGTGAGTAGGGAATGCGCAGCAGGTCGTTTCTCACCACTGGCCGGACCTGCGCAAAAACGCCGCTGGCGAGAGCTGTGTAGCCCTCGGGTGAGCGAACGTTGCGTCCGCGATCCTGCCTTGCAACGAATGCCGCTACCGAACTCTGGCCGGTGAATATCGTTGGGTCGATCGTCACGACACGACCGCCCGGCTTGACCAGGCCCTTCAATGTAACAAGCAGCGCTACCACTTCGTGGTCGTCGAGATGGTGCAGCAGGCCGAACGCCAGCGCCAGGTCGACATTGCCGACCTCAAGTCCAGCAGCCTGGTTGACGTCGACGCACTCGAAGCGGGCGCGCTCACCGAACCGCGATCGTGCCGACGTGATGTAGGACTCCGACAAGTCGAGCCCCAAGTAGCGGATTCCGGCGGGCAAGTGCTCCAGCATTTCACCGGTGCCGCAACCCACGTCCAGCAGGAAATCCCCGGCATTCGCCCGCAGGAACTCATCGGCAACCACGCGGCGCGCCCTGCGGGCACCCAGGGCGTTCTGGACGAAATCGTAGATGCCCGGTACCGAGAGGGCCGACTTCAGGCCTGTGGTCTCCTGCACCATTCGCCAGCCTTCAGCCGCGCGCCAGGACGACGATGCCAGCCATGACCAGCGCGGTGCCGGCAAGCTTCTCGAATGACAGCGCCTCATTGAAGATGAAATACGAGAGCACGGCGATCGCCGGGAAGCTCATCGCGGTGAAGGGATACGCCTTGCTGAGTGGCAACTTACTCAGCGCAGCGATCCAACACAGCGAAGCGGCGAACGCGGCCGCGAACGCGCTCACCACCCAAGGGTTCTGCAGGATCGCCAGTATCACCTGGACCGGTTTGCCACCCGCGATGCTTAACTCGGGGTGGATCATGACCTGCCACTTGAGCACGACTTGGCCATAGACAGTGAAAATGACGGTGAGAAAAACGAAGAGATAGCTCATGGAGGCGATACGCCTTCGTCCGTGGACGCGATGAAGTTGAGGTGGTAGGTGTCGTACGCGTTCTCGATAACAAATCCCAGCTGGTTCCACACCCGTTGGACGCGCAGGTTGGCCAGTTGGGTCGAAATGCGCAGCGCCAACATGCCCTGGTTTTGCAATCCCGAAAGTATGCCAGACAGCAGTGCGGGGTAAACGCCGCGGCCTTGGTGCTCGGGCGAGACGGCATTGAGCAGGATTTCCGATACGCCCGGCGTGGTAGTGGATCGCACGGTCGCAAATGCGAGTATCTTGCCGCCCTGTTCGGCAACCCAGGTGGATTTATGCGGGTCGTTTGCACGCAGGTGATCGACGGCCCATTCGGCATAACCCAAGGCGACGTGCCCGGGCCGGTTCAGGCGCGGGTTGGCGACGTAGTGGCTTGGGTAGTCCTGGAACGCCAGCCTTGCAATGCCTCCGATGCTGGATTCATCGTCGACCACCGCAGCCCGCACCAACAGTCCAGATGGCGGCGGCTGGCCCGCCCCGCGGGCTTGCCCCAACTGGATGCCGTAGTAGACCAGGGAGTCCGCGTAGATCAGTTCGGCGGCCGTGGTGGCCAGAGCCCGCGGTGTCGCCACGTCGCCGGAGCGAACGCGCAAAATCAGAACGTCCGCTCCGCACGCATGGATGTCGGCGCAGGCCGTCGCTGCATCGGGTATTTCCAACTCCGGTCGGTTCCTGACCACGCACAAGCCGAACCTGCGGCTGTCCGCGTCCGAAACCGCGAGCCAATCAGCGGCCACCGGGCCGATCCCTGCCGGTTGTGACCTCGGCGACCAGATAGGCCGGCCTTGCTTTGGTTTCAACATACACCCGGCCCAGGTAAAGACCGACGACCCCGATAGACACCTGGGTAACGCCACCCACTAGCCAGATCGAGGCGAGGATGCTGGTGAAGCCGGCGACCGCGGTGTTGCCTGCGAAGTACTGCGCCAAGGTGTAGATGACGACGAGCGCGGCCACCATCGAGAACACGATTCCGACCGACACCGTTATCCGCAGCGGCTTGTCGGAATAGGCGATTGCCACGTCCAGCGCCAACCTGAGCATTCGTCCCAGTGAATACGACGATTGCCCCGACAGGCGCTCGGAGTGCCGTACCGGCACGCTGGTGGATCGGAATCCGGTCCATCGGACCAGCAGTGGGAAAAAGCGGTTCGTCTCGGGCATCGCGTTGATGGCATCGACGACAACGCGCCGGTAAGCCCCGAAATTGGCCACGGATGGATCCTGCCTGACGCCCGTCAGCCACGACAGCAGCGCATAGAATCCTGCGGACAAACCTCGCTTCAGGAACGAGTCCTGCCGGGCGGTGCGTCGCCCCAGGGCGACGTCGTAGTCATGGCCAAGCGCGCCCAGGAGTTTGGGGATCTCTTCCGGAACGTCCTGCAGGTCGCAATCCATCACGACGACGACCTCGCCGCGGCTTTGCTTGAGCCCGGCCGAAATCGCGGAGTGCTGGCCGAAGTTGCGCGAAAGCCTCACCCCCACGACATGGGTGCGGGTGCTGGCGAGTTCGCGGATGCGCGGCCACGGATGGTCCGGCCCGCAGTCGTCCACCAGGATCACCTCATGGGTAAGCGCCAGCGCGGCGGCGACCGCGCCGATCCGGTCCACCAGGTCCTCCAGGCAGTCGGTGCAGCCGTAGACAGGAGTGATCACAGAGAGCTGCACGGCCCCGGCGTCGCGATGTCGCAGATCGTCCGAGGAGGGGTTCACTTCGATTGCCCGTACCTGTCCTCGAAGCGCGCGCTGTGGTCGCGGCCGCGGATGTCATGGACCCAGAGGCTGGGAAGTCGGGTCAATTCAAGCTGCCTTAGACAGTGGGCTGCCAGTATACCGCGCCAGGACAAGGCCTCGCCTCGGCCGGAGGCCCTCCGCGCCTGTGGTGCTGGCCGAAGGTACAGGCGGTGGCCACGGATGCGGTGGCTATAATCGCCGCTCCTTCCGTACGCTTGGAGCGCTGCCCCATGTCAGAGCCTGCTTCCGCTGCAGCCACCGGTGGCCGCTCCCGGGACAAGCATTTTGCCTCGGCCGGTGCGGCCTTGAAGGACATCCTCGCCGACCACCAGACGCTGGCCGTGGGTGGCTTCGGTTTGTGCGGGATTCCCGAGGCACTCATCGCGGCGCTGCGGGACTCGGGAGTGACCGGGCTCACCGTGATCTCCAACAACGCCGGCGTGGACGGCTTCGGCCTGGGCCAGCTGCTCGCCACGCGCCAGATCAGGAAGATGATTTCCTCCTACGTAGGCGAGAACAAGGAGTTCGAGCGCCAATACCTGGCCGGCGAGCTCGAGCTGGAGTTCAACCCACAGGGCACGCTGGCGGAACGCCTGCGTGCTGGCGGCGCGGGTATCCCAGCCTTCTTCACCCGCACCGGCTACGGCACCATCGTCGCCAACGGCAAGGAGACCCGTGAATTCGACGGCCAGCACTATGTGATGGAAACCGCTCTGAAGGCCGACGTATCGCTGGTGAAAGCCTGGCGAGCCGACACCGCCGGCAACCTGGTGTTCCGCAAGACTGCGCGCAATTTCAACCCCGCCGTGGCCATGGCGGGCAGGATCTGCGTTGCGGAGGTCGAGGAAATTGTCGAGGTGGGCAGTATCGACCCCGACCACGTGCACCTGCCCGGCATCTACGTCGACCGACTCGTGCTCAATGCCACGCCAGAGAAACGCATCGAACAGCGCACCGTGCGCGCAGGAGGCAAGTGATGGCCTGGTCCCGCGATGAAATGGCGGCCCGTGCTGCCCGTGAGCTCACCGACGGCGCCTATGTGAACCTGGGCATCGGCCTGCCGACGCTGGTGGCCAACCACATTCCCGACGGCATGGACGTCTGGCTGCAGTCCGAGAACGGCCTGCTGGGCATCGGACCGTTCCCGGCCGACGACAAGGTGGACCCGGACCTGATCAACGCGGGCAAGCAGACCA
>JANNQY010000137.1:0-16473 GCA_031400995.1 Lysobacteraceae bacterium | reverse complement strand
CACGCGCGGCGCGGCCTTCGTTATCAGCGCCAATTTGTCGGCGTAGTAGCGCGCCTCGCTGCCGTGCCAGTCCAAGTGTTCGGGGAACAGGTTCAGCACCACCGCCACGTCCACCGCCTGGGCTTCGCCGGTTTGGTAGCTCGACAGTTCGATGGCGCAGAACTCCGGCGGTGGCTGCACGTCCAGCAGCTCCAGCAGCGGCAGGCCGATGTTGCCGGCCAGCGCGGTGCGGCGGCCGGCGGCGCGCAGCAGGTGCGCCAGCAGCGCCGTGGTGGTGCTCTTGCCCTTGGTACCGGTGATGCAGACACGCCGGCCGGCGACAGGCTCGGCGAACCACAGGCCACTGGCGCCGATGAAGCGCACGCCGCGCAGCGCGGCATCGGCCGCCGGCGAGGCATACGGACTGATGCCTGGGGATTTGATCACCACGTCGTGGGCGCACAGCGCGTCGGCATCCACGTGCGTCTGTATGTGCAGCGCCGGGTCCTGCATTTCGCGCAGTGGCTCGGCCTCGTCGGGCGAACAGAAGACCGTGACCGGCTGGCTCGGCAGGCGCCAGCGCAGCGCCGCGAGCGCGGCACGACCTTCGCGACCATAGCCCCAGATGGCGACCCGCTGGCCTTCAAGCTCCGAAATGCGCACGCAGTCGCTCTCCCAGTCCGTCCGGAATGCCGTGTTCGTCCGAGGCCACCAACAGCGGCGCCAAGCCGCGCTCGGCCGGCTCCAGCTGCGGGCGAATCTCCGCGGCGTAGCGCTTCACCAGCGCATCCTCGCGCCAGGCCGGGCTGTCGGCCAGCGCATCGAAGGCGGCGCGCGATTCGCGCCCCTCGCCCACGCATTCGAACGGCTTGTGGTCGCGATACTCCAACAGCGCATCGAAGCCTGCTGCCTGCTCGGGCTCGTCCAGCAGATTGCGGCCGAAGATGCCCATCAGCCGCGGCTTGGGCATGAACGGCGCCAGCGCGAGGAACACGAAATGGCACTTCGGGCAGACCCCGCACCAGCGCTGTGCCGGGCGCTCGCCCAGCAGGTGGAAGTTGCGGTTGCAGCTGGAGAAGTGCCGGTCGTAGCGATCAAGTTTTGCGAATTGCCGGGCCACGGCCAATTCGGAGTAGGGGCGCAACAGCGAGTAGTAGTGCAGGTCCGCGGCCACGTGCGTGCGCAGGTACGCGGCGAAAGCACGCTCGAAATCCCAGCCCTTGGACCACTGGTGGTTCACTTCGCCGGTGCCGGGGATCAGGCTGCCGTAGCTGGCCGAGCGCTCGTTGGAAAACACCACCTGGCCGTGGCCGTGCAGCAACGCCGCCAGCACCAGCAGCGCCGAGTTTACCGCCGTCACCGGGATGTGGCCGTTGAGCGCGCCGCGCTTGTTGTAGTCGAACAGCAGCGGCGACAGCGTGCGGCCGATGTTCAAGGTGGGCAGGCCGGTGCGCTCGGCGCAGGCCTTGATCAGCGGCGAGCTGCCCACCCAGGCCACGGTTTGCGGCACACCGAGCGCCCGCAGCGCCTCGATGGACACCAGCGAATCCTTGCCCCCGCCGATCGCCACCAGCGCCCCCTCTGGGAGCGACACACCCTGTAGGAGGGACTTCAGTCCCGATAGCTTTTCGCCAGAGAGCATCGGGACTGAAGTCCCTCCCACAGGGGAGAGGGGAAGCATCGGGACTGAAGTCCCTCCTACAGGGTGAGTCTCTCCCACGGGGAATTGGATTTTGCCGCGCAGGGTCAGGCCGTTGCGGTAGGCGAACTCGCCGAGGCCGTTCTCGTAGATGGACGTGAGCAAGGCTGCCGTCGCGTCGTCGATGCCCTCGCCTTCGATGACGATCGCGGGTGGCACCGCGGCCTTGTAGTAGCTCACGCCGGCCACCAGGTGCAGCAGCCGCAGCGCACGCTGAACCGCCTGCGCACGCGCGGGTTCCAGGGTGAAAGGCGCGCCCGGCACCAGCACCGTCTCCAGCATCTCCGGGCCATCGTCGAAGGCATAGCCCAGCGCGACCGCGCCGGTTTCGGCATCGAAGCTGCAGCGGGTAAAACGGAAGGTGCGAACGGCGTGGCGATCGAAATCAGTCATCCAGCGCCTCTTCGCGCGGCAGCTCGCGCAGGTTGTAGCGGTTGGCCATCACTGCGCCATAGGCACCGGCATGGCCCACCAGCAAAACGTCGCCCTCGGCCGTGGCCTCGGGCAACCGGCGCTGGCGGCCCAGTACGTCGCTGGTCTCGCAGATGGGGCCCACCACGTCGCAAGGCTCACCGGGCGCATCGTCGAGCCGGCTCAGGTTCACGATTTCGTGCCAGGCGTTGTAAAGCGCGGGCCGCATCAGCGTGTTCATGCCGCCGTCGGCGCCGACGCGGCGCACGCCCTGCTTGTGCGTTACTTGCGTCACGCGCAGCAGCAGCGCGCCGGCTTCGGCCACCAGGTAGCGGCCCGGCTCCACCCACAGCGCGTACTGCGGATAGGCGGCCTTCACTTCCGCCAGCGCCGCGCCGTAGGCCGCCACGTCGAAGGGCTCGGATTCCGGGTCGTAAGCCACGCCCAGGCCGCCGCCCACGTCAATGAAGCCAACCGTGCCGATGCCTTCGGCCAGCGCCGCCAGCTGCGCATAAACGGTGTGCCAGTGCTGGGCATCGTGGATGCCGCTGCCGATGTGCGCGTGCAGGCCGCCAATACGGGCGCCGGCGGCGCGCGCGGCGGCCAGGAATTCCGGCAGTGCCTCCGCCGCCATGCCGAACTTGGCGGCCTTGCCGCCGGTGCGGACTTTTTCGTGATGCCCCTGGCCAAAGCCCGGGTCCACCCGCAGCACCAGGTCGCGGCCGGAAAACAGCGACGGCCAGGCCAGCAGCGGCGTGCTCGAATCCACCGTGACGTGCACGCCCAGCGCCAGCGCGGCGGCATATTCGTCGCGCGGCGCGAAGCTGGGGGTGAACAGCACGCGATCGGGCGCCAGCGTTGGCAGCGTGCGGAAAAGATGCTGCAGTTCGCCGTGCGACACGCATTCGAAGCCAAAGCCCTCGGCCTCCAGCACCTGCAGGATGCGCGGATGCGGGTTGGCCTTGAGCGCGAAAAAGCGCCGATCCACCGCGGCGATGCCGGCCAGTTCGCGCGCCCGCGTACGCACCGTGGGCAGGTGGTAAAGATAGACCGGCGTGCCGGCCTGGGCTTGCGCCAGCAGGCGCGCTCGGTCGTGCTGCCACCACGGCGCTGGACGGCCGCCAGCGGGCTGGTCGATCCGGCGCCAGCTGGGCCCGAACACTGCGGTTTCATTCACCGGCATCGCGCCCGACTGCGCCAGCAGCGCGTGCAGGCGCGGCAGCATGCCTTCGGCCAGGTCTTCGTCCACCACGAAGGTGAGATTGAGGTCGTTGGAGGACTGCGAAATCAGGTGCACGCGCTCGCGCCCGAATTCGGCCCACACGTCCGACAGCTTGTGCAGCAGCGAGCGCATGCCGCGGCCCACCAGCGTGATGGCGGCGCACGGCGCAATCACTTTCACCCGGCACACCTGCGCCAGGTCGGCGCACAGCGCATCGAGCACGTTGGTGTTCACCAGGTTGTCGCTGGGGTCCAGCGACACGGTGACGTTGGTCTCGGACGAACCGATCAGGTCGATGGAGAGGCCATGCGCCTTGAAACGATCGAACACCTCCGACAGGAAGCCCACCTGCTGCCACATGCCGATGGTTTCCATGGACACCAGCACGATGCCGCGGCGCGAGCTGATGGCTTTGACGCCGGGCACCGTGTGCGCCGAGGAATCAATCACCGTGCCGGGCATGTCCGGGCGCTGCGTGTCGCGGATCCAAATCGGCACCCGCGCCTCGCGGCAGGGATGGATGCAGCGCGGATGCAGCACCTTGGCGCCCGTGGTGGCGATTTCCTGCGCTTCTTCGTAGTCCAGGCGCGAGAGCAGGCGCGCGTCGGGCACGGCGCGCGGGTTGGCGCTGAACATGCCGGGTACGTCGGTCCAGATCTCCACCCGGCGCGCGCCCAGCAGCGCGCCGAAATAGGCCGCCGACGTATCCGAGCCGCCACGGCCCAGGATGGCCGTGCCGCCGTCGGGCGCGCGGGCGATGAAGCCCGGGGCGATGCGCATGCGGGGACCGGCCGCGTCGAAGCGGCGGCGCAGTCCGGCATCGCCCGCGAAGTCGCAGGAGGCCGACAAGCGCCGGCTCCAGGCGGTCTGGTTGGGCAGCGGCCTGGCCTGCAGCCAATCGCGTGAATCCACCCAGCCCACGTCCAGCCCCTGCGACTGCAGGTAGGCCACGCCGAGCGTGGACGACAGCAGTTCGCCCTGGGCCAGCACCTCGGCCTGCCAGGCCAGGTCGGCGTCCGCGCGGCGCGGATCGGCGCCCAGCGCGCGCAGCGCGGCCAAGCGATCAGCCAGCACGGCGCCCGCGTCCAGGCCCAGCTCGGCGCAGAAGTCTTCATGGCGCAGCACCAGGGCCTGCACCCGCGCGGCGGTACCGACCGCATCGGCGTGGCCTTCGCACAGCGCCTGCAGTTCGTTGGTCACGCCAGAAAGTGCGGAAACCACCACCAGCACGCGCGCCGACTCGCGCTCCGCACGCTGGCGCATCAGGCCACCGATGGTGTCCCAGCGCGTGCGCCGAGACACGCTGGTGCCGCCGAATTTGAGGACGATCCACTCGGGGGCAGCAACACCGGCGGTGGGCACGGCTGGGCTCATATTCAAGGCATTCAGGGGACGGAGGCCGGCGCACGACGCGCGGGCCCATGAAGTGTAAACGATGGCGCCGGCGGCCGAGGCGGGCTGTGGGACCGCGCTCGCCATGTGCATACAACCAAGCATCCGCGTGGACTTCACGCCCGGCTGCTACCCTTCCCTCTCCCGAGATTGGAAGCCCCACATGCGCCGTGCGTTTACCCAAGTCGATGTCTTTGCGGCCCGCGCTGGCGACGGCAACCCGCTGGCCGTGGTGCTGGACGCGTCGGGCCTGGAAACCGCGCAAATGCAGGCCTTGGCGGCTTGGACCAACCTGTCGGAAACCAGCTTCGTGCTGCCGCCGCTGGCGGCCGGCGCCAGCTATCGCCTGCGTATTTTCACCCCGCGCCAGGAGCTGCCGTTCGCCGGCCACCCCAGCGTGGGCACGGCGCACGCCGTGCTGGAAGCCGGCCTGGCGTCGGCCATTGACGGCCAACTGGTGCAGGAGTGCGCGGCCGGCCTGCTGCCGCTGCGCGTGCAGGGCGAGGGCCACGCGCGGCGCATCGCCGTGCGTGCGCCGCGTGCCCGGCTGCTGCCGGCGCAAGTCCATGATGCCGCCTTGCTCTCGGCCGCCCTGCACGGTCTCGCGCTGGGCGCCTTGGCGCCGACCAGCGTGGACAATGGCCCGCGCTGGTGGGTGGTGGAACTGGCGGACGCCCGGCAAGTGCGCGCCATGCAGCCGCGTCTCGCTGACATTGCTGCACTCACCGACGCCACGCAGACGGTTGGGCTGGCCGTGTTCGGCCGCACCGCCGCAGGCAGCGACCATGCGTTGGCGGTACGTGCGTTCTGCCCCGCGGATGGCATTCCCGAAGATCCGGTGACAGGCAGTGCGCAGGCGGCGATTGCGGCGCTGATGTTCGAACGCGCGGCGCTGGGCGCCGCCGGTCCGCGCTATGCCGCCAGCCAAGGCCGAGAAATGGGCCGCAACGGCTGGGTTGAAGTTGCCGTGGATGCCAACGGCGAAGTCTGGGTGGGTGGCTGCACCCAGACCGTGGTGCGCGGAACCCTGGACTGGCCCGCACCCATAGCTGCGCCGGAGCGCGGCGCATGAGCCGGCGCTTCGTGCAGCTGGATGTGTTCGCAGCCAAGCCCGGCGACGGCAACCCGCTCGCCGTGGTGCTGGATGCCGAAGGCTTGGACGACGCCACCCTGCAGGCCATCGCCCGCTGGACCCGGCTGCCCGAAACCACCTTCCTGCTGCCGCCCAGCAGCGATGCCGCCAGCTACCGCCTCCGTATTTTCAGCCCGCGGCGCGAAGTGCCGTTCGCCGGCCATCCCAGCATTGGCAGCGCCCACGCCGCGCTGGATGCGGGCCTGGCGACGCCGCGCGACGGTCTTCTGGTGCAGGAGTGCGCGGTGGGGCTGCTGCCGGTGCGCGTCATCGGCGCTGGCCGCGAGCGTCGGCTGGCCGTGCGCGCGCCGAGCGCCCGCGTGTTGGAAATCGGCCAGCCCGACGACCCACGCCTGGGCGCGGCGCTGGCCGGCATCACCGCCGGCGCCCTGCCGCCGGTGCTGATGGATGGCGGCCGCCGCTGGTGGCTGGCTGAGTTGTGCGATGAAGCCGCCGTACGCGGCCTCACGCCGCGCTGGGACGCCGTGTCGGCCCTCGCCCGCGACCACGATGCGATGGGCCTGTGCGTATTCGCGCGCTGCCAAGGCCGGGACTACGACCTGGTGGTTCGCGCCTTGGTGGGCCAACCCGCGCAAGTGGAAGACGCGGCCTCCGGCGCCGCCAACGCCACGCTGGCCGCGTGGCTGCACGAGCGCGACGCCTTGCCGCACCCCAACGGCCGCTACGTGGTCAGCCAGGGCCGAGAAGTCGGCCACGACGCGCGCCTGGAGCTGCACGTGGACGCCGAGGGCCAGGTATGGTCCGGCGGCCAGGTGCAGACGGTGGTCCGGGGCTATCTGGACTGGTAGCCCCGCGGTCACCGCCGCTCAGAGCAGCTTGGCGTCCAGCGTCACCGGCAGCGCCAGCGCCTTGGAGATGACGCAATTTTCCTTGGCAGTGGCGGCGATGGCGGCAAAGCCTGCGGCGTCGATGCCCGGCACCGTCGCAGTCACCACCAGGTGCACGCCCACGGCGTGCGGACCGGGCGAGGTTTCCATCAGCACTTCGGCGCGGGTATCAATGCGGGTGGCGGTGAAGCCGGCGTTGTTGAGGATGAAGCCCAGCGCCATCGAATAGCAGCCGGCATGCGCCGCCGCCAGCAGCTCTTCCGGATTGGTGCCCTTCTCCTCACCAAACCGGGTGTTGAACGAATACCGGGTGCCGTCGAACAGGCCGCTCTGCGGCGTGCTCATGCGGCCTTGGCCGGTCTTGAGGTCGCCCTCCCAATGGGCGGTGGCGTAGCGCTTGAATCCCACGGTGGTGCTCCTTCGGCGGCCGCGGCGCGGCCTGGGGACAGGCAGTCTACGCCGGCTGCGGCGACCGATCGCAACCGCCCGACAGCGCCGCTTGACCCGGCCGCCCGAGGGTGGAAGGCTAGCCGTCCCCGGCTCCGGCCGGGCTTCCGCCATGACCGACGCGCGGTCGCGCGAAAACGACCTGGCAGCGCCTCTGCGCCGCCGACCATGACGGCCTATCCACCCATTACTTTGGGAGAGACGGCCTCATGTCGTACAGCACAGGAAACATCCGCAACGTGGCGCTGGCAGGCCACTCCGGCGCCGGCAAAACCACCCTGTTCGAAGCCCTGCTGCTGGCCGGCGGCGCAATCCCCACGGCAGGCAGCCTGGAGCGAGGCAGCACGGTCTCGGACTTCGACCCGATGGAGAAGGCGCGCGGGCATTCGCTCAACACCGCCATCGCCAGCACCGACCACGGCGGCATCCACGTCAACCTGATCGATACGCCGGGATACCCGGATTTTCGCGGCCCCACGCTGTCGGCGTTCTCGGCGGTGGAAACCGTGGCGATCGTGGTGAACGCCGCCGCCGGCATCGAGTACGGCACGCGCCGGATGATGGACTACGCCAAGGCGCGCAACCTGTGCCGGCTGCTGGTGGTGAATCGCATCGATGCCGAGCCCGGCAAGCTGGCGGCGCTGCTGGAGGAACTGCGCGAGACCTTCGGCCCAGAGTGCCTGCCCATCAACCTGCCGGCGGACGGCGGCCAGCGGGTGGTGGACTGTTTCTTCAACCCCACCGGCGACTCCGACCTGGGCCCGGTGGCGCAAGCGCACCAGCGCATCATCGACCAAGTGGTGGAGATCAACGAGCAGGTGATGGAGCGCTACCTGGAGGACGGCGAGACCGGCCTGTCCGGCAGCGCGCTGCACGATGCCTTCGAGCAGTGCCTGCGCGAAGGCCACCTGGTGCCGGTGTGCTTCGTGTCGGCGCGCACCGGCGCCGGCGTGAAGGAACTGCTGGACCTAGCCGAACGGCTGCTGCCCAGCCCCTTGGAAGGCAACCCGCCGCCGTTCGAGAAAAACGGTGAGCCGCTCACGGCTACGCACGACCCGGACGCGCACGTCATCGCCGACGTCTTCAAGATCGTCAACGACCCGTTCGTGGGCAAGCTCAGCGTCTTCCGCGTGTTCCAGGGCACGGTGCGCAAGGACGGCCTGCTGTTCGTGGATGACGGCAAGAAACCGTTCAAGGTCGGCCATCTGTTCAAGCTCAAGGGCAAGGAGCATGTGGAAATCGAGGCGGCCATCCCCGGCGACATTGCCGCGGTGGCCAAGGTGGAGGAAATCCACTTCGATGCGGTTCTGCACGACAGCCACGACGAAGACCAGCTGCACCTTCGGCCGCTGGAATTTCCGCAGCCCATGTTCGGCCTGGCCATCGAGGCGGCCACCCGCGGCCAGGAGCAGAAGCTCGCCACCGCCCTGCACCGCCTGGCCGAGGAGGACCCCGGCTTCCAGGTGGAGCACCACGTGGAGCTCAATGAAACCGTGATCCGCGGTCTTGGCGAACTGCACCTGCGGGTGATGCTGGAGCGCATCAAGGAGCGCTACGGCGTGGACGTGAGCGCGCGACCGCCGCGCATCGCCTACCGCGAAACCATCGGCGCGCCGGCCGAGGGCCACTACCGGCACAAGAAGCAGACCGGCGGCGCCGGCCAGTTCGGCGAGGTGTTCCTCAAGATCGAACCGCTGGCCCGCGGCGGCGGATTCGAGTTCGTGGACGCGGTGAAAGGCGGCACTATTCCGGGCCAATACCTGCCGGCCGTGGAAAAAGGCGTGCGGCAAGTGCTCAACGGCGGCGCCTTGGCCGGCTACCCGCTGCAGGACGTGCGGGTCACGGTGTATGACGGCAAGTACCACACGGTGGATTCGAAGGAAGTGGCGTTCGTGGCGGCGGGCAAAAAGGCCTTCCTGGACGCCATCACCCGGGCCCGGCCGCAGGTGCTCGAGCCCATCGTCGACCTCACCGTGGCCGCGCCGGAATCGCACATGGGCGACATCACCGGCCAGCTGGCCGCCAAGCGCGCGCGCATCCACGGCACCGATGCCGGGCGCGGCGGGGAAATCGTGGTGAAGGCGCAGGTGCCGCTATCGGAACTCACCGACTACGCCGCCGAACTCAAGGGCGCCACCGCCGGCCGGGGCCGCTACCACCTGGAGTTCAGCCATTACGAACCCGTGCCCATCGGCGTGCAGAAACACTTGGTGGCCAGCTACAAACCGCACGAGGGGGACGAGTAGACTGCCGCAATGAAAGCCACGAATGCCGCCGAGGCCCGCCGCCTGCAGGACATCCCCAACATCGGCCCCGCCGGGGCAGACGACCTGCGGGCACTGGGCATCTTCGAGCCGGCGCAGTTGGTGGGCCAGGACCCTTACGAACTCTACGACCGCAGCAATGGGCTGCGCGGCCAGCGCCAGGACCCGTGCGTGTGCGATGTGTTCATCGCCGCGGTGCGCTTCATGGAGGGCGCACCGCCACACCCGTGGTGGCACTACACCACCGAACGCAAGCGCCACTTCGCCGTCGACGGTCTTACTCGTAGCTGAGTTCGCTGCTGCGGCCCCAGAACACCCGGTACACGTACACGGTGTAAACCAGGATCATCGGCAGTGTCACCGCGGCGCCCACCAGCATGATCTTGAGCGAACCGGTGGCCGCCGCCGCGTCCCAGATCGTGATCCGGTCGATCACGAGGTACGGGAACAGGCTGTAGGCCAGCCCGGCGAACGCCAGCACGAACAGGATGATAGCGCCAGCGAACGGCACCCAATCGCGATGGCTGTGGTTCTTGCGCAGGCGCCGTATCGAGCCTTCGGTGGCCGCGAACACCAGCGCCGTCACCACCGGGATGGGCAGCAGGAAAAAAAGCTGCGGCAGTTCAAACCACTTCTCGAAGATGCGCGGGCTCACCCACGGCGTGGCGACGGATACCGCGGCGATGCCCAGCCCCGTCAGCCACAGGCTGGCATAGGCCCAGCGCAGCGCGCGCTGCCTGAGCGCACCCTCCGCCTTCAGCACCAGCCAGCTGGCGCCCAGCAGCGCATAGCCCGCGCACAGCGCCAGCCCGATGGCCACCGCGAACGCCACGCCTACCTCATCCTTGCGGAATCCCAGGATGTAGCTGCCCAGCATGAAGCCCTGGGAGAACGAAGCCAGCAGCGACCCGAACCAGAACGCGAAGTTCCACAGCGGCTTGTGCGCCGCGCGCGCCTTCACCCGGAAATCGAAGGCGACGCCGCGCAGGGTCAAACCGATCAGCATCGCCGCCACCGGCAGGTACAGCGCGGTGAGGATGACGCCGTGCGCCAGCGGGAACGCCACCAGCAGCAGGCCCACGCCCAGCACCAGCCAGGTTTCGTTGGCGTCCCAAAACGGGCCAATGGAGGCGATCATGCGGTCCTTGTCGGCGTCGGGCGCGCCGCGCAGCAAGATGCCCACGCCCAGGTCGTAGCCGTCCATCACTACGTAAAGCAGCATCGCCAGCGCCATCAGCGCGGTGAACACCACCGGAAGCGCGGTTTCCATATCAGGCCTCCTGCAGGCCGGCAACCGCCGGCACCGGGCCCGGCTTGCCGCGATGGCGCGCCAAGTACAGCAGCACCGCCACGTACGAGCCCAGCAGGAATACGTAAATCATCAGATACGCACCCAGGCTGATGCCGATGATGGGTGCAGGCACGTCGGAAACCGCGTCCACGGTGCGCAGCACGCCGGTCACCAGCCAAGGCTGGCGGCCAATCTCAGTCACGTACCAGCCGGCCAGCGTGTCCACCCAGCCCGAGAACATCATCGCCGTCAGCGCCAGCGCCTGGCCGCGGCTGGGCTCGGCGTGCCGGCGCAGGCGCCAGGCGCTCCACCACGACACCAGCAGCATCAGCACGCCGGTCCCCACCATCACCCGGAAGCCCCAGAACACCGGCGCCACCGGCGGATGCGCGCCCGGGAAGGAGTTCAAGCCCTTGATCTCGCCATCCAGCCGATGCGTGAGCACCAGGCTCGCCAGGCGCGGGATGCCGATGGCGTAGTCGTTGCTGCGGGTGGTTTCATTGGGCAGCGCGAACAGAAGCAATGGTGCGCCCTTCTCGTCCTCCCAGATGGCCTCCATGGCCGCCACCTTGGCCGGCTGGTGCTCCAGCGTGTTCAGGCCATGCAGGTCGCCAACGAACATTTGCACCGGGATCAGCAGCGCCGCCACCGTGACGCCGGTGCGCAGCGCCGCCAGCACGTCAGCGCCGCGGTCGCGGCGCAGCCAGCGATACGCCGACAGCCCCGCCACCAGGAACGAGGCCGTCAAGCCCGACGCCAGCAGCATGTGCGTCAGCCGATACGGCAGCGACGGATTGAACAGGATGGCCAGCCAGTCGGTGGGATGGGCCTGGCCGTTGATCATTTCGAAGCCCACCGGCGTGTGCATCCAGGAATTCAGCACCAGGATCCAGAACGCCGACAGCGTAGTGCCGCCCGCCACCAGCACCGTGGCCAGGGTGTGCATGCGCTCGCCCACGCGCTTGCGGCCGAACAGCATGATCCCCAAGAAGCTGGCCTCGAGGAAAAACGCCGTCAGCACTTCATAGGCCAACAGCGGCCCGGCGATATTGCCCACGGTTTCCATGAAACCCGGCCAATTGGTGCCGAACTGGAAGCTCATGGTGATGCCGCTCACCACGCCCATCGCGAAGGTGAGCGCGAACACCTTCACCCAGAAGTAGTACGCCTGCAGCCAGTGGTCCTGGCCCGTGCGCACGAAGCGCAGCTTGAAGAACAGCAGGATCCAGCCCAGGGCAATGGTGATGGTGGGAAACAGGATGTGGAAGCTGATGTTGGCGGCGAACTGGATGCGCGCCAGCAGCACCGGGTCGAGTTCGTTCACGGCAGCGGGTCCTCAAGGGAGACAAACGGGGGGGCAGGCGCGGCGGCGGGCTCGCGCGGGGGTGGCGCGCCCATCAGGCGATCCTTCATTTCCAGCAGTTTGGTCGCCGTGGAGCCCAGCGACATCAGCCGCTCCAGCGTGGCCGGCGAGAGCTTGCGGACCTCGGCAAACCAGTCGGTGAGCTGCTCGATGAGGCCGTGCATTTCGCGCATGCGCGCCTGGGCGTGCCGTTCTTCGGCGGACGCCGGGGTCTCCAGCAGCGCGTCGCGCAGCATGGACAAGGTCGGGTCGATTTCGCGGCGCTGGCGCTCCTCGGCCAGGATCTTGAAGATCGCCCAGACCTCCTCGGGCGCCGAATAGAAGTCGCGCCGGTCGCCCGGCTGGTGGCTCATGCGGACCAGGCGCCATGAGGTGAGCTCTTTCAGCCCCATGCTCACGTTGGAGCGGCTGACGCCGAGGCGGTCGGTGATGTCGTCGGCGGTTAGCGGCTGGGCCGAAATGAACAGCACCGCGTAGATTTGGCCAACCGTACGGTTGATGCCCCAACGGCTGCCCATCTCGCCAAAATGCAGGACAAAGGACTGGCTGAGCGGCGGGAGGTCCATGGGTGCACCTGTAGTTTCAGAAATTCCTGAAACATTAGACTCCCGGTGACCTCGGGGTGCAATCGCCCACGGACACGCGTTCAGCGAGTCATCACGCCCCAGCGGACGCCGGCGACCCGCCGGGGGACGGGGTCAGGCTTTCTTGCGCTTGCGCGGCTGCAGCATGGTGCCCGTGCAGTCCTTTGCGCCGCATTTGCAGGCCCAGAGGCGCTTGAGCTCGGCGGTGTACTTTTCCGCCAGCACGATGCCGTAGTTGTAGGTCAGCTCCTCGCCCGGAGCGATGACGCGCATGGCCTCGATATAGATCCGGTCCTTGCGCTTCTTGCCGCTGTCGTGCTCCAGGTACGCCGCCTCGCAGTTGGGGGCGCAGCTGTGGTTGATCCAGCGCGCGTCGTTGCCGTCGATGTTGGCGTCGATCACGTACTTGTCGTTGAGCGTGAACAGGAAGGTGTGGCCGGAGTCGGGTTCCTCGGCATAGGCGCGGTCCACGTCCGCGTGGGTGCGCAGCTGGCCCTTGTAGCGGATCACGCGCTCGCCTTTCTTGATGGGAGCGGTGGCGAAGACGCCGTTGCCGTGGATGGCGGAGCGGCGGGCTTCGGTTTTCTTGGGCATGCGGGGCAAATCCTGGCGGTGTCGGGGCGCTATTGTCACGCATTGGCGCGCGGCGCGCAGCCCGAGGGCCGGCGTATGCTCAGGGCTGGACAGGAGGCCATGCCATGAATGCGCTGAACAGCTGGCACGAGGAGAAGCAGTCGGCCTGGCTGTATCGGGCCTTGTCAAAAGCCGAAAAAGACACCCGAATCGCCGCGCTGTTTGCCTCCCTTGCCGAGACGGCCGAATCGCAGGCGAACATCTGGCAGGAAACCGCGGCGCGCGAGGGACAGGCAACGCCCGGCGATTTCCAGCCCTCCCAGCGGGCGCGGGTGGTGGCCCAGCTGGCGCGCCGTATCGGGCCGCGCCGGATGCGCCCGGCCCTGGCCGCGCTCAAGATCCGCGGCTTGTCGGCCTACACGGCGGCCCTCTCCGGGCATCTGCTGCCCACCGACCTGGCCCAGATTGGCGTTGGCCACAAGTCCATCGGCGGCGGCAACCTGCGCGCGGCCATCTTCGGCGTGAATGACGGGCTGGTGTCCAACGCCAGTTTGATCCTGGGCGTCGTGGGTGCCAACGCCTCCACCTCCACCGTGCTGGCTACCGGCATTGCCGGCCTGCTGGCGGGCGCGCTGTCGATGGCGGCAGGCGAATTCGTGTCGGTGCGTTCGCAGCGCCAG
Organism: Lysobacteraceae bacterium; assembly: GCA_031400995.1. GTDB lineage: Bacteria > Pseudomonadota > Gammaproteobacteria > Xanthomonadales > Xanthomonadaceae > Arenimonas. The sequence goes on along the minus strand of JANNQY010000137.1, from coordinate 2,588 downwards.
CTGTTCGAGTACCAGATTGGCCTGGAAGCCGATGAGCTGAAAAAGTATCCCGAAGCCGAGGCCGAGGAGTTGGCGCTGATTTACATCGCACGTGGCCTGCCGGCCGACCAGGCCCGCAGCTTCGCGCGCCAGCTGGTGGCCAACCCGGCCCAGGCGCTGGACGTGCTAGCGCGCGAGGAATTGGGCCTCAACCCCGACGACCTTGGCTCGCCCGTCGGCGCGGCTGTGTTTTCGTTCCTGTCGTTCACTGCGGGCGCGCTGGTGCCGCTGGTCCCGTTCTTCCTGGGCAATGCGCTGCCCCAAGCGGCGTATTGGGGCACCGGGCTGGCCGCAGCCGCCCTGTTCGGCACCGGCAGCGCGATGAGCCTGTTCACTGGGCGCAACCCGTGGCTGGGCGGCCTGAACATGCTGGCCATCGGGACCGCGGCCGGGGCGACGGTATTCGCCATCGGCGCCTTGATCGGCGTGAAGCTGGACTGATCGGCAGGTCTTCACGCGCCGTGGATTGAGCCCCCCGGGCACAAACAGTACAATTTCGGTCCTGATTCACTTCGCCAGGCCGACGCCATGCTCCGCGTCACCAAGCTCACCGATTACGCCACCGTCGTCATGGCCACATTGGCCAGCGCGCCCGAGCGCGTGCACTCGACCGCCGACCTGGCCGAGCGCGCACGCCTGGAGCCGCCCACGGTGGCCAAAGTGCTCAAGCCGCTGGCCCACGCGGGCTTGGTGGAGGGCTTCCGCGGTGCCAGCGGCGGCTACCGGCTGGCGCGGCCGGCGCACGAGATCGCGCTCATCGCCATTGTCGAAGCTATCGAAGGCCCGCTGGGCATGACGGAGTGCTCGGGTGAGCACTCCAGCTGCGAGCACGAATCCCACTGCGGGGTGCAGACGCACTGGCGCCGCATCAACGACGTCATCGCCGAAACGCTGCGCGGCATCACCCTGGCCGACATGCTGCCGCGCGCCGCGCCGCGCCGGCCCATTGCGCTGCAGCTTTCTGCGGCAGGAGCCTGACATGGCCGTTGCGAACCAGGAAATCCAGCAGCACCTGGCCCGGCGCTACGACGCCGGCTTCGTCACCGACATCGAGTCCGACACCCTGGCCCCGGGCCTGAGCGAGGACGTGGTGCGCTTCATTTCGGCCAAGAAGGAAGAGCCCGAGTGGCTCACCGAATGGCGCCTAAAGGCCTATCGCCACTGGCTGACCATGACGCCGCCCGAGTGGGCCAAGCTCGAGATCGCGCCCATCGATTTCCAGGCCGTGAGCTACTACGCCGCGCCCAAGGCCAAGTACGCCACGCTGGCCGACGTGCCCAAAGAGTTGCTCGATACTTATGAAAAGCTGGGCGTGCCGCTGCACGAGCGCGCGCGGCTGGCCGGCGTGGCGGTGGATGCGGTGTTCGACTCGGTGTCGGTGGGCACCACGTTCAAGAAAGAGCTGGCCGAGAAAGGCGTGATCTTCTGCTCGCTGTCCGAGGCCGTGCACGAGCATCCCGAGCTCGTCAGGCAGTATTTGGGCACGGTGATTCCGACCGGCGACAACTATTTCGCGGCGCTCAACTCCGCCGTATTCTCCGACGGCAGCTTCGTCTTCATCCCCAAGGGCGTGCGCTGCCCGATGGAGCTGAGCACCTACTTCCGCATCAATGCCCGCGACACCGGGCAGTTCGAGCGCACGCTGATAATTTGCGAGGAGCGCGCGCACGTTTCGTACCTGGAAGGCTGCACGGCGCCGATGCGCGACGAGAACCAGCTGCACGCCGCGGTGGTGGAGCTGGTGGCGCTGGAAGACGCCGAGATCAAGTACTCCACCGTGCAGAACTGGTACCCCGGCGATGAGAACGGCGTCGGCGGCATCTACAACTTCGTGACCAAGCGCGGCGAGTGCCGCGGCGACCGCGCCAAGATCTCCTGGACCCAGGTGGAAACCGGCTCGGCCATCACCTGGAAATACCCCAGCTGCGTGCTGTTGGGCGACGATTCGGTGGGCGAGTTCTACTCGGTGGCCCTCACCCACCACCGCCAGCAGGCCGACACCGGCACCAAGATGATCCACATTGGTGCGCGCACCAAATCCAAGATCATCAGCAAGGGCATCAGCGCCGGCCGCGGCCAGAACACCTACCGCGGCCTGGTCAAGGTGGAAAAGACCGCCGTCGGTGCCCGCAACTACACCCAGTGCGACAGCCTGCTGATCGGCAAGAACAGCGGCGCCCACACCTTCCCCTACATCGAGGTGAAGAACCCCAGCGCCACCGTGGAGCACGAGGCCACCACCTCCAAGATCAGCGACGACCAGCTCTTCTACTGCCGCAGCCGCGGCATCGCCCAGGAGGACGCGGTGTCCATGATCGTGGACGGCTTCTGCAAGCAGGTCTTCAAGGAGCTGCCGATGGAGTTCGCGGTGGAAGCCAAGAAGCTGCTCGAAGTAAGCCTCGAAGGAGCCGTTGGCTGACAACCCCCTTCTTCTCCCGCTCGCGGGAGAAGATGCCCGAAGGGCAGATGAGGGCACGCCCCGCCAGATTCTCCCAAGAGCGCCCTCACCCCAGCCCTCTCCCGCTCGCGGGAGAGGGAGCAAAGCGGCC